>WAOL01000017.1 GCA_015521295.1 Desulfurococcales archaeon | reverse complement strand
TCATCAAGGAGTATGCCGAGCCAGGGTTCAGGGACAAGTGGTTACTAGATCCCGCCAAAGGCCAGGTAGCGTTCGGTTCAGCGAGGGATAAGATAGGCCTGACGGTACCTTACGCCAAGAGGAAAGGAATAACGATCATGGACATGATGAACGCTTACGCCAAAGGAAAGCAAGCCGTGGAAGAATTACAGAAAGCCATACCACTTCACGAAGCCCTACTGGAAATGGTCATTAACCACGTGCCCAACCCGAAGGAAGCCCAGAAGTACAGGATACCTAAGATATGGAAGGGCGACATAAACTCCGAGTTAGGGCAAGCCATGATGAACGCCGACCCCAACGGCCCAACGGTCTTCCTAGTGAGTGACATGAGGATAGACCCGCACGCAGGCATGGTAGCGACTGGCAGGGTGTTCTCAGGAACGCTAAGGCCCGGCCAGGAACTGTGGCTCGTCATGGCAAGAACGAAACAGAGGGCACTACAGGTCAGCCTCTACATGGGTCCGATCAGGGAGCAAGTAAACGCGGTACTCGCCGGAAACATAGGTGCGGTGCTAGGCCTAGACAAAGCTAGGGCAGGTGAAACCGCAGTCGAAGTTGCCTTCAAGGATCAGGCAGCCCCGTTCGAAAAGCTACACTACGTATCCGAGCCTGTCGTGACGATGGCTATAGAGCCGAAACGCATGCAGGACCTGACAAAGCTAATCGACGCGTTAAGGAAGATGTCGATCGAGGACCCGAACCTAGTCGTGAAGATAAACGAGGAGACAGGCGAGTACCTAATATCCGGTATGGGCCCACTCCACCTAGAGATCGTCCTAACGCTCCTCAAGGAGAACTACGGGCTTGAAGTAGAAACATCACCACCCATCGTAGTTTACAGGGAAACCGTCAGGGCAGCCTCAAGAGTGCTTGAGGGCAAGTCACCGAACAAGCATAACAAGCTCTACATAAGTGTCGAGCCACTAAATAACGAGACAATCCAGCTAATTCAGCAGGGCGTCATCTCCGAGGACATGGACGCTAGGGAGAGGGCCAAGATACTCAGAGACAAGGCTGGATGGGACTACGACGAAGCCCGCCGCATATGGGCAATTGACGAAAACTTCAACATATTCGTGGACAGGACCGTTGGTGTGCAGCACCTAAGGGAAGTCAAGGACACAATAATCCAGGGCTTCAGGTTAGCAATGGCTGAAGGTCCACTAGCCAAGGAACCGGTGAGAGGTGTTAAGGTAATACTGCATGACGCCATAGTGCATGAGGACCCAGCCCACAGAGGTCCAGCTCAGCTATTCCCGGCCGTTAGGAACCCAATATACGCTGGGATGCTTATGGCGCGCCCAACACTCCTAGAGCCCATACAGAAGCTGGACATTAAAGCCCCAATGGAAACAATGAGTGCGGTTATCTCGGTCATAACAAGGAAGAGGGGCAAGGTACTGGACGTTATCCAGCTAAGCCCAACCCAAGTGAGGATAATAGCCGAAATACCCGTGGCAGAATCAATGAACCTAGCGAACGAGCTAAGATCAGCCACGGCTGGCAGGGCCTTCTGGGGCACTGAATTCAGCAGGTGGGCTCCGGTACCTGACTCACTCCTAATGGACATAGTGAAAAAGATCAGGCAGAGGAAGGGATTAAAACCAGAACCACCAAAGCCGGAGGACTTCATATCCCCCTACTAACCCTAAGCTTTTTAGCAACCTACATAACCCTAGGAGTGAACGAAACCCAAACACGCCTACCAATTAACTCATAACCAATTCTCCTGTACGCCCTTATCGCTGGGTAGTTATCCTCACGCACATGAAGCAACGCGTAAGCCCCCGAAAGAAGCGCCTCCCTAGTAACCGCCGCAGTAACAGCCTTAGCGAAACCCTTCCCCCTAAAATCAGGGTGCGTGAACACTCCACCCACGACCCACACGTGAGGCGTCCTCACGTAAGTCCTCGCAACCGACACTAGCTTACCGTCAATGAACACTCCGTAGCACACGTGATCATTAAGTGCTTCCAGTAGAACCTCCCTCGGAATCTTCACACCCACGGAGTCCCAGAACTCCCGTAGGGCGTCTATATCGCTGGGCTTTAATTTAACACACTCAGCCACGTAAGTAACGTCCCAAGGGAACGTATCCGGCGTCGCAACCATGTCAAGCATGACGCGCTCATCACTCACGCTACCATACTTTAGCAACTCACGCTTGACGCTGAAGTACTCATTGAAGGGTACCCAAACAAGCGACTTAAGCCTCAGCACCTCATACAAGGGCACACCACTTAACTTTCCGTACAGTATGACGGTCTGTGGCTCGAACCTAAACCAGGCGAGAGCATACCCAACAATAACGTCATCCTCAACCCTAAGCAGGGCCTTAGACACGTCAGGGTAGACCGCGATGTCGTAGAGCAAGTAAGCATAATTTATGGGGTCATCAAGGTAGTTCTTCCCTACAAGCCTGATGAGCCCTGGATCACCGCCCTGAACCCTAAGTAATTTCTCAGTACTACTCAAGGGAGCGAACACCAATAAATAATTAGGGTTACATGTCTTAAAGAAACAACAAAAACCTTACCCGCGTAACTCTATGCCCCAGAACCTTTCCAGCATTGACATTACATCCCTCGCCCAAACATCCTTAGTATGCATCGGCACACGTTCCTTAACGGCCCTGTGTGAGAAACCCCTTAAGAAGCTCCTCAGACCAGCAGGTAATGCATTACCGTAGCCACCCTCCAACACTATCACCGCACCTTTAACATAGCGCTGAACCAGCTCAGCAACGAACGACCCAAGCGCCATGAACACCCCATCTGAAGCTCTTAGAGTGGACAGAGGGTCAAGGACGTGTGAGTCAAACCCCGCAGAAACAACTAAGGCATCCGGTTTGAAAGCCTCCGCAAGCTTCGGTAACACCTCGTGAACTACCCACATGAACTCCTTATCGCTAGCGCCATGTGGTAAAGGTATGTTTATCTTAGTGCCCTCAGCGCCCTCCCCGCCAATATCGTTGACACTCCCCGTGCCGGGGTATATCCCGTACTCATGCATGTCAACGTGAAGTACTCTCGGCTCGTGCCAGAATATTTCCTGTGTGCCGTTCCCGTGATGCGCATCAAAGTCTAGCACCATGACCTTCAAGCCCTTACCTAGGAAATTCCGTATAGCTACGGCGGCATTATTGAATATGCAGAAACCATTAGATAAAGCCCCCATTGCGGGCCCAGACCTTCCGGCATGGTGACCTGGTGGTCTAATCAATGCAAGCACAGGAGCATGTACCTCTAGGGAAACGTCAGCAGCGTTCCATGCCGCACTAGTAGCTAGGAGCGCTACCTTGAACGTGTGTTCGTTAACGTACGTGTCAGCGTCTATGTAGTGAAGCCCCTTCTTACTCTCGCTCTCTATATACTTAACATACTCTTTCTCGTGGACTAGCTCAATAATTCTCCTCGAGGGTGGCGGGGGCTCAATTATCCTAAGTTCCTCCTTAGGAACAACCTCCTTAACAATTGAGAAAGCCATTAACACACGTTCAGGGCTCTCAGGATGTGGGTTAATGGGATCCTCATGCAACGTGAAGGTTCTCGAAAAGTAAGTTATTAACAACCCGCAACACCGGGTGATTAATTACTCAGTGCTGCACGAATAGCATCCCTTAAGGCTTCCTCAGAGTTCATTGAGGGTCTCCAACCATGTGCCTTTATTTTACTTATGTCGAGAAGCATGAACTTAACATCGCCTTTCCAACCCCTGCCATCGGGTGTAGCGGGCTTATAGCGGAACTCAACATCCTTTAAGCCCATCTCCTCAACAACTAACTCAGCTATTCTCTTGACGGTAACCCAGTCTTCATTTCCAAGATTAAACACTTCGTATGGCTTCCCACCGCTCCTTAACACCTCCAACGCTACGTTAATACCTGAAATTAAGTCCTTAACGTGGAGGTAAGATTTTCTCTGCGTCCCGTCGCCAAGTATCTCAAGAACAGTCGGGTTTGATCGGAGCTTTCGTATGAAGTCGATGATTACGCCATGGCTTTGCCGAGGTCCAACAATGTTAGCGAACCGCAGTATGAGGGACCTCACCCCGTATGCGATACTGTAAGTCACTATCAGGTTCTCAGACGCTAGCTTAGCCGCCCCGTAAACGGAGATAGGCTCCTTGGGTTCATAATCCTCGGGCGTCGGGAACTTCTTCGCATCACCGTAAACCGTGGAGGAACTGGCAAACACTAACTCCTTCACGCCATTGACACGGCATGCCTCTAAAACATTAAACGTCACTAAGACGTTCTCGTTAAAGTGAATTCTCGGGTTGGCCATGGAGACACGCACTTCCGGGTTGGCTGCGAAGTGATAAACAATATCCGCGCCCTTAAACTCCTGAACCCACCTGCCGTTAGGATTCTTAAGATCATCGAGAACAAGCCTTACTCTCCCGCTCCTCATTGCTTCCCTCAGAAAGTCTTTCCGTCCAGAGCTTAGATTATCAACCACTATTACGTCATAACCCTCATTAATTAGGGAATCAACTATATGTGAACCTATAAATCCCGCGCCACCCGTTACCACAGCCTTAACCAAGGATTTAATCACCTCTTACGAGGCTTACGCTGCTGCTCAGCCGCCCTCAGCTGGGTGACTATGGCGTTAGCAATGACGTCAACCACGTCAAGCACATTATCAAGAGCGCTTTCCTGCGGGTTCCGGAACTTAATTATTATGTGGTTTCCCCTCAAGATTATGCTGAGTTTCTCACTCATTTCCTTAGGTATCGCCGATATGACCTTCACGAAGCTGACATCCCTCCTGTAGAGGCAGACCCTTATTGTGTGGCCTAACTCCGTCTCTTGCACAAGTATAGCCACGCCGTCCTTCTTACAGACCCTCATTAGGATGTCGTAAGTTACGGGTTTCAGTAGCGGGTAGTTCTTCTTGATTAATTCCCTGTTGAACCTGCTTGAAATCACGATTACCTTGAGCTTATCGTACTGGATGTATTCCCTGTTCTCAAGGATTTTCTCCGCTAGCTCCATAGCCTTGTCGTACTTTTCATTTTCCTTCAGCAACTCTTCCGAGGGTTTCAGGGTTTTCGTCCTTAGTACTTCCATCATGAACGTGTACATTAGCTGCCGAAATTCCTTGGAGCTGTAGTTAACCTTGAGGGCCCTAAGCATTACCCTGCCGAGCTTTGATATTTTATCATATTCACCAGCGTTAATTGCCTCAATATCACGGAGAACCTGCTCAGGTATGTCTACGCGCTCGTTTAGGGTTTCCACGTACTCCAACATCGTGGCCGATAGTGATCCGACATTAGAGAACCTCATTATTAGGTCACTCTTCCCTGTTGAGTCATACTTCAGCACAACTCCTAGTCTCTTTTCAGGGATGTACTGTATAGATACAGAGTCTTGTAGTATAGCGCCATCCTTGTGACTAATACCCACAGCGTATGACTTAGTTATTGCTAGGCCTTTACGTTCGTTCGGAGACGGGAACTCCACGTATATCCTATACCCCTTACGTAGAAGGGCTGTTGCGAGTATCGCGGAGGCTGTGACCTCGTCCCAACTCCATCCTGAATATATTGTGGTACTCCTAGGCATTACTACTCACCTTCAGACAAGGAATCCAAGCCTATATCCCAGCACTATAAAGCCATCCACACACATCACGTGATCCTCACACTCGATTACGTAGTGGTTACTCTGCCTCTAACACCTTAAAACTAAAATAAAATCTTTTGTTCCCACAGGAGCTGGAACAGCGCAGAGGATTACCTCACGAATTGTCGGTGTCGAAACTACATAATCAAGGTTTTTATCAGAAAGTGCTTTTAGGAAGGCGTTAAGAATTAAGCGGGTGCCTAAAGTGATCCCGATAACGGCATTAGCAGTAATAGCCGGTCTTGTCGCGATAATCTACGCCTTCACCCTAGCCTTTCTTATCCTAAGGAAACCAGCCGGCTCAGGAAGGATGGTTGAAATTCACAACTTCATCAAGGAAGGTGCGAAGGCCTACTTAAGGAAGCAGTACACGGTCATCCTGACGATTGCGTTCATAATCACTGTCATACTAGCATTCATCAACCCACTAATGTCCTTAAGCTACATTCTAGGGGCGTTCTCGTCGGTAATAGCAGGATACGTAGGAATGTGGGTCGCGGTAAACTCTAACGTCAGAACAACATATGCTGCAAAGGAGCACGGCCTAAGCAAAGCGCTTAGGGTGGCGTTCAGCGGGGGCATGGTGCTGGGCCTAATGGATGTCGGTGTGGGCGTCCTTCTAGTTGCCCTCCAGTACATCTTCTACGGCGGAACACCCGCAGCGGTAAGGGCCATGATAGGCTACAGCTTTGGAGCCTCCACAGTAGCTCTATTCGCTAGGGTAGGCGGTGGAATCTATACTAAGGCAGCAGACATAGGTGCTGACCTAGTAGGTAAGGTAGAGGAGGGGATACCTGAGGACGACCCAAGAAATCCTGGAGTGATTGCTGACAACGTAGGCGATAACGTCGGCGACGTTGCTGGTATGGGGGCTGATCTATTCGAGTCATATGTTGAGTCCATAATCTCAGCAATGATCATAGCTGCCACAGCAATCCTAGCGACTGCTGGCTCAAAGTGGGTTAATTGGGCCTTACTCCCCATGGCGGTCGCGGCAGCAGGAGTATTCTCTGCAATAATAACCTCATTCTTTGTGCGTGTCAAGGAGGGAGGCGATCCGTCCAAGCCACTGACGTTTTCAACAATACTTGCTGGAATACTGATCGCCGTGTTCACGTACCCGCTAGCCACGATGACTCTAGGGGCTGACGCGGGATTAAGGGCTTTCATAGTTGTTGTGGCCGGCATAATCGCTGGGATTATAGTCGGTCTCACGAGCGATTACTTTACGAATCCCGGTAAGAAGCCTGTAAGGAAGGTAGCCTTCATGTCTCAGACCGGTCCGGCACTAACGATACTTACTGGTATGGCTTATGGCTTCCTAAGCGTATTGATCCCGGCAATAGGCATAGCGGTTGCTGAGCTAATCGCATACCTAGTGCTCTCACCCTACGGCTTCTGGTATGGAATATACGGAGTCGCACTAGCGGCGGTTGGCATGCTCTCCCTAACAGGGATAGTGGTTAGCGCAGATGCCTATGGACCAATAACGGATAACGCAGCCGGGATAGCCGAGCAGGCAGGGCTGGGCGAGGAGGTCAGAGCAATAACTGACAGGCTAGATGCTGCGGGCAACACCATGAAGTCCGTGTCCAAGGGCTTCGCTATAGGGTCAGCTGCCTTAACAGCCTTAGCACTCATAGCAGCATACTCCAGCACAATAATGAACATAACAGGATACAGCCTAGAGAAAATGAAGGAGTTTATGAGTATTCTCGATGCTAAAGTAATTAGCGGTGCCCTAATAGGCATGGCATTACCAGCAGCATTCACAACGCTAGTCATACTGGCAGTCAGTGACGCGGCTTTCGTCCTGATTGAGGAAATCAGGAGGCAGTTCAGAGAGAAGCCAGGGATACTAGAGTTCAAGGAGAAGCCGGACTACGGCAGGGCAGTATCCATAGTAACCACCTACGCTATTAAGAGGTTAGTCCAGCCAGGCGTGTTAGCGATAGCGTCACCGCTAATCATAGGGTTCATACTAGGGCCCTATAGCTTGGGTGGTGCACTACTAGCCGCGACACTCTCAGGACTCCTGCTAGGCCTCTTCCAAGGTAACGTAGGGAATACTTGGGATAACGCCAAGAAGTATGTTGAGGAAGGCCACTACGGAGGTAAGGGAAGTGAAACCCACAAAGCAGCAGTGATAGGCGACACTGTTGGCGATCCGTTAAAGGACGCTTCAGGACCCTCACTGAACATCCTGATAAAGCTTATGAGTGTAGTGTCCTTAGTGTTCGCACAGCTAATAATGACGCACAACCTGCTGTCCTTCCTAGGCATCCACTAACGAACTAAACAACATGCGAGCCTTGTTTCTTCTGCTAACTTAAACTAGGACAGCTTTCGGTGACGGCTCTCATTACATACCCCAAGAACCTTTGATATCCTCGATCTTCGCGTAATATTAAGGTGGGTAAAGGGAACCTCGGTTTCTCGCGGCCTCCACATCATCGGAGCCTCAGGTGTCCCAGCCTTAACCCCCATCGGTTGGGCCGCCATTAAAATTCATTATGAGGGGGCGTATTAAGGGTTTAATAGTCGATACCCTCCAGCGAAACAACTCCTCTCCTGAAGTAATGCTTGACTTCACGAACCTCACTCACGAGGTCGGCGGCATCCCTTATGGTGCTTGGGACATAGCGCCCCGTCACGATAGCGTGCTTCTCCCGATTACCTATGAATGTTTGGAGAGTTTCAAGCACGCTCCACTCATCCACGAGGCCTAGATGTGTGGCTATGCCTAACTCGTCAAGCACCACTAGCTTGGGCTGGAACTCCTCAAGTAGCTTCGGTAGGATATGGTGGATGAACCCATATATCAACGCGGTGTTCACTAACGCAGTATCGCTTGTTAGGTCCCCAGGCGTAACGAATTCTTTCGTCCCAAGTAGGAACCATTTTAGCAAATCCTTGTAGCTACCTGACCGGTAGAACATTGTTTCCCCGCTGGGTGTAGCCTTCATGAATTGGGCCACGACTACCCGGTAACCCCTCCCTAATGCCCTAGCGACAACACCCATGGCGGCCGTGGTCTTACCCTTACCAGTACCGAAGTACACGAGCAACATCACTAATCACCTAGGCTTAACGCGTTAATACTGAGTAACCCCGTTATGATTAGGTTAAACGCGCTCATACTGACTCGAGCGCCCAGTTCTGCTTGAAGTGCCTTCCTTAAACCCTCTCCAGTGAGTCCCTTCCGGACAAGTATGACGGTCAATGTAAGGGCTGCTCTGAACCAGGGCATGGAGGCATAACTATCCCTTAACATGGTGGCTTCCTCAGGGGGCAACGAACGCTTGACCCGCCTTAAATTAGGCACGCCGTGCCCGACCGCCGTAAGCGAAGGACCCTTGTCCCTAAAGGCGCTTAGCCCATCTCTGTATAGGGACGAACGTAGCTCGCTGAGTAGGTCATCGTCAATTACGTTAAGGACGTCCATACCAGCTACTAAATTCCGGTACGCATTAAGTACCCTCTCAGCATTGCTGGTGCTCAGCACGTTAAGTGCTGCTACAAGAGAGAAGTACGCGGCCCTCAGAGCTAAGTCCTGGTCAAGCTTGTCAAATGTGTCTAGGCTAGTGTGGTAGTACCTGTCCGGCCAGCTTATTAGGGCGACAGCCGGCACGCCGTAAGCAACGTATGACTCATGATCGCTCCCGGGCTCGAAGTTAATGACCTTACTCCGTATCCCCGTCAACCTCTTGTGTGGCAGGAAACCCCTAGCACTGGCGAACACCTCCCTAAACACACGGTATGTCACTGCCTCCTGAGGTGACAGCATGTGGATCGGCGGCCTAACGAAAAGAAGCGTGGAGCCAGTCACGCTCTGCCTCTCACCAACCATGTCTAAGTTAATCGCGTGCATAACCCTGCGTATCTCCCCCTCCGAACTTAAGTACCTGAGGAAATGCAGGGAACCTACGTACTCAGGAACCCAAACAAGCTTAATTCGCCCAACCCTCAACACTTGGTCAGCGTTTGGTATCGAGCCAAGAGCCAAGGCTAACTCAGCAAGTGCAGTAGCCCCACTAACATTATCATTAATCATCCCAGCAGGGTGGCAGTAGTGAGCAACTAAGTGCACCTCAGCATCCCCAGAGCCGAATGACGCGGTGATGACGATACCTTCAGCTCGGTCAACATAGCCTGCCTTGATGAAGCCCTTAACAACGACGCGTCCATACTGCCTTATCAATCGTTCAAGCTCCTCAACACTCCTTAAACTCACGGAAAACGCGGGTGCCTTCATAAGCCCAACATCGCTCGGCGCTGGGAAGAGGCTGAAATACGGGACCGCGTTTCTCGGCGCATCATCCCTATAAAACAGGACAGCCCGCGCCCCCCTCCGGCAAATCTCCAAGTACTTCTCTAAGCCACCCCATCTCGTGAGAACAATGCCATCTAACGCATCAGGTAAGTCGTCACCCTTAACCACGATTAACTCTCCCTCGAACTCACCGCCAGGGCTATGAGCCACCACACTAGTGGGTACAGTTTCAAATGAAGAGATTAGGTAGTTGACGGGTTCAATAACGGTTAACTCTGAGGACTCGACCCACCACCCCGTAAGCGGCTCAAACCAGTTCGGTGGATCACTATAGCTAAACCTAAACAACTCAACCTCAGCACCCGCGTCGGAGGCAATATCTCTCAGGTAGTGGGCGGCCTCATTAATTTCCTCCGAGCCTTGGATCCTATGGAATGAGGATAGCTCGGCCGCGACGTGTGTGAACCTAACCCAAGATAGGCGCCGCCTTAAGTCCTGAAGTAAGTTACTTAACATGGCGTCAGCACCGTACCACGCTACAATACCTTACGTTAATGAAAGGTAAAAATTGTTTCTAGGGCTGGAGCATGATATTAAGTCATTCTAGCCCGACACGTTTAGCGAAGTCAAATACCGTTAACGATACGACTTTACCGTTCTTGATCCGCACAGCTATGTCGTTCTCTGTTAAGAAAGATTCGTCAGCATCCTCTATGTCGTACCCAAAGTTTATGTAGAGGATGTCATTTTGCTTGTCGTACTCGAACCAAATATTACTTAGGTCTCCTATTTTTAACTCCTTAAGCTCTTCCTCCATGCTTAACCCCTTATTCTCCGTACGTGCATTAAGCTTTAAATTCCTACCATTAAACACCCTATGGTGTGGCGTGGGGTGGCGGTAAAATCAAAGTTACTGAAATGCGAGGAAACATGTTCAGATTTCTGCTCATCTAAGTCCGGAGACGAATATTCAGCATGCATAACGGAATGCTTTAAGCAGTGCATAGCAGCTGATAAGAGTTAACATGGGAAAAGCAGGTTATGTTCCAAGGTTCCAGCTTGATAAGTATCTTTTCTGCTCCTCCGTCAGCACATCTATCTCGATGTCCATTGACTTAAGCTTCAACCTTGCTATGTCTTCATCTATCCTCCTTGGGAGTGTGTACACGCGGTGCTGAAGGCTATCCTTATTCTCTGCTATGTACTTGACAGCGTATGCTTGGTTAGAGAAGCTCATATCCATGACCTCGCTTGGGTGACCCTCAGCAGCAACTAAGTTGACTAGGCGTCCCTCAGCCAGTAGGTATAAGCGCCTTCCGTCCTTTAGCGTGTACTCAGTAACGTATTTCCTTATGATCCTCTTTCTTACTGCGATCTCCTCCAGATCCTTTACGCTGACCTCAACATTGAAGTGTCCGGCATTAGCTAGTATAGCTCCGTCCTTCATCTTAAGCATGTGTTCCTTGACAATAACGTCCTTATCGCCAGTTGCAGTAACGAAGATGTCCCCAAGCTCAGCGGCCTTGCTCATGGGCATGACCTCGAAGCCGTCCATGACTGCCTCTAACGCACGTATCGGGTCAACCTCAGTAACGATGACGCGCGCCCCCATACCGCGAGCCCTTAGGGCTATGCCTCTACCAACCCATCCGTATCCGGCAACGACGAATACTTTACCAGCGACCAGTATGTTTGTTGCCCTTAAGATTCCGTCAATTGTAGACTGTCCTGTCCCGTAGCGATTATCGAATAGGTACTTCGTTAGAGAGTCGTTAACGGCTATGACGGGGTACTGTAGCCTTCCTTCCCTCTCTAGCGCCCTTAACCTTATCACACCCGTGGTTGTTTCTTCAGTTCCTCCCCATACGTTCCTCCCTATCTCAGCACCCTCTGAGTGTAGGTATGCGTGAAGGTCGGCACCGTCATCCAGAATGATGTGGGGATCCACGCTAGCAACCTGCTTAATGCACCAGTAATACTCCTCGGGCTTCTGCCCTCTCCACGCATACACGTGTATGCCATCCTCAGCTAAGGCAGCGGCAACGTCATCCTGCGTTGAAAGCGGGTTACTGCCAGCAAGCCACACTTCCGCACCGCCAGCCTTGAGGGTCCTCACGAGTGCTGCAGTCTCCTTAGTGACATGGAGCACGGCAGACACCCTTAACCCTTCTAGAGGCTTACTCCTGCTGAATTCCTTACGAATACTCATTAGGACCGGCATGTGATGCTCGGCCCACTCTATTTGAACCCATCCATCCTTAGCTAGGCTAGGGTTTGCGATCCTGTATCCTTCCGACATCGTGTTCGCCAGGTCTTAATGGACTTCAACTGTTTATAAGGAATACCTGTGTCCAAGTGTGATTTTATGGGAATAACAACTTAATTTATTATACGAATACATGCCCTTAGAACAATGATTAAGTTGCCACGAATGCATGGGGTAGATAGTTTTTAATATCACGAATCCGTAACTATAGAATGAGGGTGAACAACTATGGTCAAAGGATTCTGTGTTAAATGCAGGAAGAAAGTCGACATTAAGAACCCTAGGGAAGTCACCCTAAAGAACGGTAGGAAGGCCATAAAGGGTAAGTGCCCCACCTGTGGAACCACGGTATACGTCTTTGTTCCTAGCAAGAAGAAATGAGTTAGCAGGGTTGTCGTGTCTAATCTAAAGAACTAAAAGAATTAGCTTTTTCCCCGTAAATCAAATAATGCCGAACTTACCCAGCTAATGCTGAGCATTTCCTTATTTTTAATTAACTCTACCGGCGGTAAGGGAAGGTTTACATAATTACCTAGGAACTTCAAAAGTATAAGGCGTGGACAGCTATAAATTAAGGGTAGGGCCTATGAACGCAACCACCGACGCTGATAATCGAATAATTCCCATAATATGTGATGAGGTCCTGCGATGGTGAGGCCCTATCTCATGATTAAGGTTCTTCAATAAGTATTGGGTCTAAACGAAAGAAATTAAGTTACTGCCACAAAAAATTAGAGGCGGTTAGAATTGCGTGTGAGCATAATTCAGATGCGAGTAATTGACGGAGATGTGCAAACAAACATCGCACGCGGACTGAAGTTAATCAGGGAAGCCGCCGAGAACTCTGACTTCATAGTCCTTCCTGAACTTTGGACTACAGGCTACGACTTCAGTGCGATAACGAAGTACGCGGAAGGCGAGGGTAAGGGGTGGTCCAACGAGTTGCTTAGAGCCGTCGCTGAGGAGTACGGGGTATACATAGTCTCGTCAGTACCTCTCAAGGAGAACGGTAAGCTGTATGACGCAGCCTTCCTAATAGGGCCTGACGGCATCACAGGCGCCTACAGGAAGATACACCTTTTCAGACCATACGGAGAGGACAAGATGTTCACGGCTGGGGATGAGTTAGGGTACTTCAACACGTCCTTCGGTGGTGTGGGTGTAGCAATATGCTATGACTTAAGGTTCCCTGAACTCTTCAGGTTACTCACCATGAAAGGCGCTAAAGTAATATTCGTTCCTGCATCTTGGGGGGCACCCCGCGCCCTGCAGTGGAAAACATTGCTCAGAGCGCGAGCTGCGGAAAACCAAGTATTCATGGTTGGGGTCAATAAGGTAGGGGAGAGCAGAGCCACAGGTGAACACTACTCAGGTAACTCCGCTGTTTACGACCCCTTCGGCTTCGAGCTAGTACACTCAGAGGAAAGCGAACAAGTATTAACCGTAAACGTAGATCTGAGGACAGTAGATAAGATAAGGGAGATGCTCCCAATATGGCATGATAGGAGGACTGACCTCTATGGCGTCGGAAGCACGTGGGGAGTCCGAGACCCAGGATGGGGAAAGAGAGCCCCAGAAACCTCAAACACTGAACCAACGTAAGCGACTAGCCCTAATCGTAATAACGGCGATTATAGCGGCAAGCATAGTAATCGCTTTCGCCTACTACGAATACAGCTACGAGTCCCACATCATAGACTACATCTCAGACGAATGCTGGTACGTGAGCGCAGCAAGAAATATCCTTAGGGTATACTTTGGCCTCACCCCCCACGGTCCATGGAGCGGCGTTATGGCCACGGTCGAGTTAGAGAATCCGCAATCATCGAGCACCTACGATGAGTGGGTGAATCAAGCCGCACGTTACATCGAAAGCATTGGCGGAAAGGTAGTGAAAAGTAATGATTACTACGCCTTCAAAGATGACGGAAACTTCCTCCCTGCCGTGTGCGCTGTAGTGCCTCCGCAGAACGCGTCGTTACTTAAGGATGTCCCTCACAGCGTCAAGTACGCGATAGGTTACTGCTACCCTAACGCCAGGGGAATACTTGACTACATGAATTTCGAGCACCCGCCCCTCGTCAAGTACCTTATTGGATTAGCTATGATTACCATAGGCGACTACCCTCCCTACTGGCGAGTACCCTCAATTATCGCGGGTTGCTTAATACTCGTGATGATGTTCCTAGCCCTAAGGAAAATATGCGGTGAGGTAGTTGGCGCGGCTCTAGGCCTGGTAGCGATGATCCTGACAGCGTTTGATATAACCTTCAGGTCCTTAAGCATGGTGGCAATGCTCGACATATTCGTGGCGTTATTCACCTACATAACCTACTATATGACTGTAAGGGGAACTCTAGGCGGGTCAGCAGTAGCTCTAGGCCTAGGATTCGTAAGTAAGTTCAGCGGTGCCTTCCCAGGATTACCTGCCTTAGTGGCATGGCTTAAGAGCAAGGAGAAGCCTGCCAGGACATTACTTTACCTCATATACGTCCCCGTAATCATATTACTCATACTGTCCATACCCTTCATAGTTCATGATGGTTTCATGCAGTGGTGGGATTCATCCATAGTTGGCGCGATACGCTGGCACCTAAGCGTTAAAACCACTGGTGGTCCCCCTCAAGCAATGCCGTGGGACTGGATCATAGGGAGGAATCCATTCCCGCTCCACTACGCATGGGACGCCAAAGCCAACAGGTGGGTCGCCGACCTAGTTGCTAGGGGGAACCCAATACTCTACATAGCCCTCGTGGCGTTATCAGTGTACATAATACCTAAAATCAAGGAGTTACCAGATAGAGGCCTTACGTACGGCTTCACTTGGGGCACGTTCTTCATGTACGTGTTAATATGGTTTCTAGGATCCAAGACACAGTACAGCTTCTACTCGGTGCAGGTAGTGCCTCTCTTCTACACACTGCTGGTTCTAGAGGTGTACTACCTACTCAACACACCCAAGAACATAGTAGAGATTGCTAAGGGCTGGAAAGATTGGATCTTGACCGTCTGGGACTGGCTAGCAGGATACGTCGAGATAAAGATCTCAGTAACTGTTAGGAGAGTGAAGCCCGGGAAGAAGGAGGAAGAAAAGGAAATGAAAGAAGAGGGAGAAGTCCAGAGTACGGAAGGGGCTACCAACGAGAATGCTCAGGGTAATAAGGAGGGTGGATTAGGGTCTAATGGGGAAAGCGTGGCTGAAAGTTAATTAATGAAGCCCCACTCATTTGATGGTATCATTCGGCAGTAATTCAGAGGTATTATTTGCCTGTTTAACACTCACACGTGTGTCCTCAAACAACGCTTTTTAATGCATGCCCAATATGGGTTCGGTGGTCATAGGTGACTAAGAAGTACGTATTCGCATTCGAGGAGGGCGACTGGAAGAACAAGAAGTTACTCGGAGGCAAAGGAGCCTCACTAGCGCAGATGACGCAACTAGGCCTTCCAGTTCCTCCGGGATTCACTATCACTACTGAGGCTTGCCGTGACTTCTACGCCCCTAGGAAGGAGGAGATCGACAAGATCGTGAAGGAGCTCGAGCGCAACCCACCACCCCAGGTCAGGGATGAGTTAATCAAGAGGATCTGGGACATAATCAATTCACTAGACCTCCCGGAAGGCTTAATGGATCAGGTTAAGGAATACATGAAGAAGCTCGAGGAGAAGACAGGCAAGAAGTTCGGCCTCCCAGACAATCCGCTCCTCGTATCAGTGAGGTCTGGCGCCGCGGTCTCGATGCCCGGTATGATGGACACGGTGCTTAACCTAGGCCTCAACGACACAGTCACGCCCGGCCTAGCTAAGCTAGCGGAGAATGAGTGGTTTGCCTATGACGCGTACCGCAGGTTCCTAGCGATGTTCGGCAGGATCGTGCTCGAGATACCCGAGGAGATCTTCGATAAGGAGTTCGACAAGCTTGATGAGGAGTTCAGGAAGGAGGCTGAGGAGAAGTTCAAGGACGAGATTGAGGCCGTGAAGAAGCAATTCCCGAAGTATACCTTGAGGCTTGACGCGCAGCCCCCGAAAGAGATAGCCCCCAAGACCTGGGAGCTCGCTGTCAAGTACCTCAAGAAGCTAGTGGAGATCTACAAGGATGTGATTCAGAAGCATTGGGGTACCTTCCCGCAGGATCCATGGAAGCAGTTAGAGCTAGCGATTAAGGCAGTGTTTAGGTCATGGATGAACCCCAGAGCAATCTACTACAGGATAGCCAACAACATAACCCCTGACATCGCGGACTGCACCGCCGTCAACATAGTGACGATGGTCTTCGGCAACATGGGATGGGACTCGGGAACGGGCGTGTACTTCACTAGGGACCCTGCGACCGGTGAGAACAAGCCCTACGGTGAGTTCTTGCCCAACGCCCAGGGTGAGGACGTAGTTGCTGGCATTAGGACCCCGCTACACCTAGATGAACTCCAGGCTAGGATGCCTAAGGTCTACGATCAGCTAATCGAGGCAGGAAAGAAGCTAGAGAAGCTGAACAAGGACGTAATGGATATTGAGTTCACCATCGAGAGGGGTAAGCTCTACTTCCTGCAGAACAGGAGAGCTAAGATGACCCCCGTTGCTAGGGTGAAAACCGCTGTAGATATGGCTAAGGAGGGTATTATAACTAAGGAGGAGGCAATTCTCAAGGTATCCCCTGACGTCGTACTGAAGCTCCTCTACCCGAGGATCGACCCTAAGGCCAAGGTTGAGCCCATAGCTAAGGGTCTGCCGGCATCACCCGGTGCTGTGAGCGGCCAGGTAGTCTTCCACCCAGACGACGCTGTGGAGTGGGCCAGAAAGGGCAAGAAGGTCATCCTAGTCAGAGTTGAGACCAAGCCCGACGACGTACACGGATTCTACGCGGCAGTTGGCATACTAACGTCAAGGGGTGGTATGACCTCCCATGCCGCAGTAGTTGCTAGAGGCATAGGCAAGCCTGCAGTCGTCGGTGCTGAGGCCATAAAGATCGACTACGAGAAGAAGGAGTTCAGAGTGGGTGACGTGATTGTCAAGGAGGGTGACTGGGTAACCATCGACGGCAACACCGGTAACGTGTACGTAGGGAAGGTACCGACCGTGGAGCCTGAGCTAATACCTGAACTACAGGAACTCCTAGCTTGGGCAGACAGTGTTAGGAAGTTAGGTGTGAGGGCTAACGCTGACGTACCGGAGGACGCACGTATCGCAAGGAAATTCGGTGCTGAGGGCATAGGTCTGCTCAGGATCGAAAGGATGTTCAGGAAGCCCGAGAGGCTCGAGGCACTCAGGAAAGTAATCCTCTCAGAGACTAAGGAGGAGAGGATCGAGCATCTAAAGAAGCTAGCAGCGATGATTAAGCCAGACTTCAAGGAAATGCTCAAGATAATGGACGGGCTACCAGTAGTTATCAGGCTAATTGACCCGCCACTACACGAGTTCCTACCAGCACCTGAAGAGCTACTCAAGGAGATCTACGAAGCTAAGGTAGCTTACTACACGTTAAAGTCATCAGAGGCTGTGAAGGGTATAGCGCCCGACGTGCTCGAGGAGTACGAGAAGAAGATAGCTGAGTTAGAAGAACTGTACAGGAGGGTAATGGTACTCAAGGAGCACAACCCAATGATGGGTCATAGAGGCGTCAGGGTAGGAGTGACATACCCAGAGATCTACTACTACTTAACGAGGGCCATGGTTGAGGCGGCTGCTGAGCTACTGAAAGAAGGTTATCACCCGAAGCTAGAAATAATGATACCGCAGGTAAGCGAGGTCAATGAGATAAGGTATGTGAAGCAGAACGCAGTGCTACCAGCCATCCAGGATGTGGAGAAGGAGTACGGCATCAAGGTACCGGTAAAGATCGGCACTATGGTCGAGACTGTTAGGGCATGCTTAACGGCTGACGAGCTAGCTAAGGAGATGGACTTCTTCAGCTTCGGCACGAACGACCTAACACAGGCAACCTTCAGCTTCAGCAGGGACGACGTCGAGAACAAGTTCCTGCCACAGTATCTAGAGCTAGAGATACTCAAGGCGAACCCGTTCCAAACCCTAGACACTAAGGGTGTAGGCAAGCTAGTAGCTATGGCGACGAAGGCAGGCAAGCAGGCCAACCCAGAGCTAGAGGTCGGCATATGCGGCGAGCACGGCGGTGACCCAGCATCAATAGAGTTCTTGCACCAGGCTGGCCTAGACTACGTGAGTGCCTCACCATTCAGAATAGTGGTCGCTAGGCTAGCAGCGGCCCACGCCGCGATAAAGTACGGTGGAAAGAAAGAGTAAAAACCCAATAAGTTTTGACCGCAGACACTACCCAATTATTTCCCCTTAAACTCACCCAACAGACCTAAGGAACTCCTCCACATGCGGCGTATCTTTAATCACTCGAAAAATTAAGCTAGTCATGCTTCTCTTAATGTGCGGGTTCCTAATGAGTGACTTTATGAACTTATCGAGGTCAGGCACGCTCTTAAAGCTAAGGATTAACGCTATGTCGTACTCGCCCGTTATGTCAAAGACCGCCCTAACATTCGGTTTCTTAGCTAACTCACGTTCCACCTGCTCTATGTACGCTCCATCAACCTGAAGTAACGTTACTGCATTCACCTGGTAACCGAGTTTAGCGTAGTTTACCAGTGCAGTATAGCCCGAGATGTATCCGCGTTCCTCAAGTTTCTTGATTCTCTCTGTAATGGTTGAGGGTGACTTGCCTAATTCCCGTGCAAGCTTTCTAACGCCCTCCTTCCCCCTTAACGCTAGTGCTTTGAGTATTCGTAGATCTAAATCGTCCAGTTCACGAGGCACTACATTCACCTCTTGTTCGGCCCATCAATGAGTTTTCTGCGTTTAATCATTTAAATGTTCGCTTCCTTCAAGAAATCCTTATTTCTTGTTCGAATAATAATGTTAATTCTGTGAACAGTGATGGAGGGTATGCACGAAGACATGCCGGACGGTATTGAATGGGTTGATGTGCACTACGTTGACCTGCGTGGAAGACTACATTCGGTCTCAGTAACTTACGAAAGGGCTTCCAAGGGGGACGTCTTCTTCGACGGATCATCGGTTGACTTAGTAGACATAAGTGATAGCGATTTACACCTAGTACCAGACATGTCAACCTTAGCCAAGATACCGTGGGGTGAGGGAAGGGCAAGAGTGCATGCAGACATATGGGTCAACGGGAAACCCTTCTGGGGTAACTCAAGAGGGGTGGCCCGAAACGCATCACGCTACGTCCAAGAACATGGCTTCAGAGAATTAATGGGTGCGGAAGTCGAGTTCTTCATCCATAAAGTTGAGTTCAAGGTTGGTAAGGGGGAGTTAATAGCTAGGGTGATTAACGACGAGGAACCCCCGACATGGTCGCTACCAACGAAGAGGGCATATGAAGTAACTGATAGCGATAGTCCCGTAGCTAGTGTGAGGTGGGAGATCATCAGAGCATTAGGGAAGATGGGCATTAAAGCATCAATACATCATCACGAAGTAGCCCCAAACCAAGCTGAGATATCGACTGCGTCCCGCAATGCGGTAGGTTTAGGAGATGATATCCTCACGATAAAGTTCGTGGCTAGGCACATAGCTAGGATGTGGGGGTATGTCGCGAACTTTATGCCGAAACCGATCTTTGGTGATAACGGCTCAGGCATGCATATTCATGCCAGCCTTTGGAAGGACGGTATCAACGTATTCAGCGATGACTCTGATCCACACGGCATAAGCCAGTACTGCAGATACTTCATAGGTGGGCTACTGGATCATGGGCGCGCACTGGCAGCAATAGTGTCGCCAACAACCAACTCGTACAAGAGGCTGGTGCCTGGATACGAAGCCCCCATATACCTAGCGTGGGGGGTAGCAAACAGATCCGCGGCAGTCAGAGTCCCTAGAACCCCATCACCCAATAAGCACAGGGTGGAGTTCAGGCCTCCCGATCCGCTAGCAAACCCGTACCTAGCGTCAGCAGCGATACTCGCTGCAGGTTTGGATGGGATAATGAAGAAGATAGACCCAGGAGACCCGATACAGCGGAACATCTACCACATGAGTGAAAGGGAAGTTAAGGAGTTAGGCATAAAGACATTGCCGAAAAGCCTAGGTGAAGCACTAGAGGAACTCGAGTCTGACTCGGAATTCCTGCGGCCAATATTCCCGCGAGAACTCATCGAGAAGTATGTTGAACTGAAGAAACAGGAGATACGGAGAGTAAACCTCTACCCATCACCAGCTGAGTTCATGGAGTACATATGGTGAATGATAAGGAAAGAGTTAACAGATTTTAGTACCTGGCTTCACAGGTTTCTCAACGGTTAATATCACAGGTGTTTCACCTTCATCGCAACCTGCCGCAAGTAGCATTCCCTGAGATTCTAGACCCATCATACGTTTAGGCTTAAGGTTGGCCACCACGATAATGTACTTACCCTGAAGATCCTCGGGAGCGTACCACTTAGCTAGACCAGCCAGGATCTGCCTCTCACCTAACTCACCTAGGTCAACTATTAAGCGTATTAGCTTACGTGAACCAGGTACGCGTTCCGCATGCTTCACGTAGCCAACCCTTAAGTCCACCTTGGCAAACTCAGAATACTCGATCGTGTTGGGTGCTTCAGACATTCGAAATCACCAAAGCCCAAAGCAAAACGTCAAATATAAATGTGCTTCCTACTAGACCCTCTAAGTTAAGAGGGGACTAAAGATTATTTCCCTAATCCCCCTAGGCTTTCACGACTTCCGCTTCTCTTTCCTCCGGACTAGCTTCTTCGCTTCTAATGGGTTTAAACTTAACTACGTAAGGCACCACACCGTCTAAGGTGGGCGCTGTTCTCCTAATAGTGGCTTGCACTCTCATACCGGCCCGTACTTCCTCAGGTTTTACATCCGTTAATTGTGCTAGGACCTTCGCATCCCCCAGCTTTATAATCGCTATTATTAAAGGCGCGTACTGCTCGAAGCCCTTAATAGGTACGTTAAGTACTGTGTAAGTCAGTACCTCACCCTCACGCGGTAACTCTATCTCAATGAGGTTCCTAGAACCGCACTTCGGGCACGCAGCCTTAGGTGGGTAGGTGACGAGACCGCAGTTCTGGCACTTGGTGCCTGAGAGCCTTATTAGACGGTTCCTTAGACGCCATATCCTCTGGATCGTGGTCATGTGTGTCACCTCCTCAAAACAACGGTGGTTACGTTTGAACCAACGCCACCTATGTTCTGCGCTAACCCAACTTCACCACCCACCTTTAATCCTGGGAAGTCACCGCGCAACTGCATGGCTATCTCAGCGACCTGGTACACGCCGGTCGCACCCACTGGGTGACCCCTAGCCTTAAGACCTCCTGAGGGGTTGAGTACGGGCTTATCTCCCGGCCTGAATCTACCTTCTGCCCAGAGCTTTGGGGCCTTACCCCTCTCGGCGAACCCTATTTCCTCGATGCTTATTGCTGCAACTATGCTGTACGCGTCATGTATCTCAGCGACATCAACGTCGTTAATACTCACGTTGGCCATCCTGAGGGCTCTCTCTGTTGAGAGTTTAGCCGCTATGAACCTGTCCAGCTCGAACCTTGACGAAAGGTCGGGGCTGTCGAGGGCGTTACCTATCCCGGCGACCTTCACTGGCGTATCATTTAATTTCCGATACTTCTCGGAAACGAGCATGATTGCAGCTGCCCCATCGCTGAGCGGGCACGAGTCAAACAGCCTCACAGGATCAGCTATTACTGGGGAATTGATCACCGTCTCCAGCGTTATCTTCTTCCTCAACTGAGCGTACGGGTTATGGTAGGCATTCTCATGCATCATCACTGCCCAGTGGGCCATCTCCTCACGCGTGACATTATGTTTGTCCATGTAGTACCGCATCACTAGGGCGTTTAGGCCGGCAAAGCTTATACCGTAGATGAGTTCATAGTCCGC
>WAOL01000016.1 GCA_015521295.1 Desulfurococcales archaeon | reverse complement strand
TTGGGTAACTTATTAGGGATTCTAGGTACAGATTCTCAGCAATCCTTAATGTTTCCGCAGGGGAGATCCCGAAGACCCTCGATGCCTCCATCTGTAGGTCGGGGAGGTTGAAGGGTGGGGGAGGGTTTAATTTCCTTACTGTTTTTTCCACCTTCTGTACTTTCAAGCATTTTGCGTTCTTCACCTTAAGAGCTATTTCCTTAGCTTTCGCTTTAGTTACGGGGCTTGGGAAAAGGTTCTCCAGCTTGTACTTCTTACCTTTGATCTTTACAGTTACTGAAACGTTGAATGATATGTCAGGTACGAATGTCTCCCTCTCCACGTACCTGTTGAGGACCTCGACCAGTGTTGGTGTTTGAACCCTTCCCGCACTAAGTATGAGGAATCTTCCTGAGATAGCCCTGTAGAAGTCCATGAGTGCTCTGCTGACATTTATTCCCCATAGCCAGTCAAGCTCATGACGACAGAGCCCAGCTTCCACCATATCAACATCCAGTGATGTGAGGTTCTTGAACGCGGTTAGTAACTCCTCCCTAGTTAAGGAGGAGAACTTCGCCCTCTTCGCGTATGTTGTGTTTCCAAAGTGCTTAATTATTAGGTAACCTATCACTGAGCCCTCTATGTCATAGTCACACGCATTAACGTAATCACGGGCGTTCTTGAAGAGCCTTGAGAGCGCTGAGTAAAACTTCTTTAGGAATGACGATCCCTTCTCTGCCTCCCACCTTGGTACCCAGCGATACTCAAATACAGGATACCCGCGACCCTCAGACTTCAATGAGAAAAGATGACCAGCTGATGATGCTACTACATAATACCTTCCTTGAAAATAACCATACCAGAACGGAACACCTGATAATGTTGCTTTCCTCTTAAGCCCTAAGGCAGCAGCAATCTTTGAGGCCGCCCTGGGCTTCTCTGCGATTACCAACGTATAGCCTGGCCTAAGCTTCAGATCGGGCATTTCTACCAGCCTCACAGGGAGGCTGGAACAGGAATGGGGGCTGTTAGCATTAGTAACACAATATATATCAAACCTATTAGGAGTTTATCACGTCTCTTTAACTTGGATAGTATATTCGCCGAGCCGTAGTGAGGTCTTAATCCCGTGAGCATAAATGCTATAACTGCGAAGAACCCCAGCCAACTTAACTGATACGCTACGAAGGACATAGATACAAGCGATAACGTGGATATCAGGGAGAAGATTCTGTGTACCTTTACGTTGGTTAATGATCTAAAAACATGCCCCCCATCCAGCTGACCTATAGGTAATAGATTCGCGAAATGTATGAGCAATATTAGGAATGCTGCATATGCCGCAGGATTCATCACGACCACTTTTTCACCGAAAGCCGTTAGGTGTGATGCCACAAAAGATATAGCGAGTGTTGCTAGCGGCACTATCTGAACGGGTGCCAAGAGTCCATGCTTCATCGCGACTCTAGCCGAACTCAAAGAAATCGCTGGTGAAGTCACGTATGAAACGGCGAAAAATATCATTGCCAACGTTACTCCAACAAGTGGTCCAGCAATTCCTAGGTACGCTAGATCCCTCAACCTTTTTGGTAAATGACGCATCTGTATTATCGCACCGAAGGTTCCCAGAGGCGAAATTATAGGTGCAGGTATCGGCAAAGGAAAGGATGCTGGTGTTGACGTCTTCCTAGCAACGAGGAAGTGACCCAGCTCATGAGCTAGAATCGGGATGAGGACAGCCGCTGTGAAAATTAGTGCACCCACGACAGGGTTAAATAAGGGTACACTCACTCCCAAGGAATAGAGTCTATACACAATATTATTATACGCTACCGTCTGGATGTACCCCGTGACACCAACGGAGAGTATTGTAGCAATGAATAAGACCGTGGCCATGGTTCTCTTTCGGTCTTTCAATCCTTTAGAGCTGAGAACTGCTCGTAATACAAGAGTCGAACCGGTCTTAGTTAAGATCACGTAATACCCTAACTCAACCGCCTTGTCGTAAACCCTAGAAAACCCCTCCTCAAGATTTATGCCTGGTTTAGGGTCCACTAAGTACTCAACATAACGTCCTTGCGGATCCCGAACATACTCTGTAAAGTCAAACAGCTCGCCAATCACTACTTCAAGCTCAGCCAACCTTCCGGGCATTTCAACCTGCTTTTCCAAGACCTCCACCTTATGAGTGAATGAGGTGACTTACGCCTGCTTCTTAATTTTTAACGTTAGTATTAAAGCGCTAGGTGATCTCAGGACAATGCCCTAGAAGATACTTCATTTTCATCTTGGATTAAAGCTCAACGAATCCAAAGAGCTTCCTCTCAAGCTCTATTAACCTAGTGACGGGTATTAGCTCCTCTTCCCCACTTGGTTTCCTACGAACTAAGGTTATCGGTAGGACTCCTCTCCTCAGTTCCTCCTTAGCTATCTCTATGGGATCCTTCGGTAAATTCGTTATGTCAATCAGCGGTATCGCTCCGAGATCCAGCTGCAGAGCTCTAGCAGCAACTATTCGGGCCTTCTCATACCTCGTTAGTTTGAGGGGTCCCGTCCCGATCCCAGCTTGCTTGATTAGGGAAACAATTGTGCTTTTCTCCTTCATACTCAACACTACCTGATTCTACCTGTTTAGGTAATAAAGCATTATGGAAGGTGCGTGGATACGGGCTCTAAAACATGGTTTGGACTTTTAGTCAAAGTTGAATTTACTTGACTCTTCTTCCTCTCCACCTTTCTTGCCCTTCTCTTCCTCTTTCTTAAGCGGTGTGGCGGCTATTATGTCATCAACCTTCAGTATTGCTGCCGCCGCCTCCGTTGCCGCCTTTATTACCTGTTTCTTCACGATCACCGGGTCTATCACGTGTATCTGCGCTACATCCTCGATTACTTTACCGTTCATTACGTCGATACCGGCGTTCAGCTTACCCTCGCTGTGAAGTCTCCTTAACTCCATCACGGCCTCCAGCGGGTCTAGGCCAGCTGTCTGTGCCAGGACGGACACTATCTCTTCTAATGCATCAGTGAACGCTTGTATAGCTAGTTGCTCCTTGCCGCCGACGGTTTCAGCCCATTTCCTTAACCTTAATGCTAACTCTACCTCTACTGCTCCACCGCCCGGCACGATCTTCGGGTCCCTTAGCACGTTCCTGATTGCGTGTAGCGCGTCGTTGAAGGATCTCTCAGTGTCGTCTAGCACCATGTCGCTTGAGCCGCGGACAAGGATCGTTACTGCCTTCGGGTTCTTGCAACCCTCTATGAATACCATCTTGTCGTTGCCGACGCGGCGCTCCTCTACTAGTTCTGCGTAGCCTAGATCCTCAGGTGATAAGTCCCTTATGCTAGTAACAATCCTCCCGCCCGTTGCACGCTTGAGCTTCTCCATGTCTGATCTCTTTACTCTTCTTACTGCTAGGATTCCCTTCTTTGCTAGGAAGTGCTGTGCCACGTCATCAATACCCTTCTGGCAAATCACAACGTTAGCACCGGTAGCAGCAATCTTCTCAACCATCTCCTTAAGCATCCTAGTTTCCTCGTCCAGGAATATCTTGATCTGCTCAGGAGACGTTATGTTTATCTTGGCCGTTATGTCAGGCTTCTCTATTTCTAGTGGTGCGTCGATTAGCGCTATCTTCGCGTTCTCAACCCTCCTAGGCATGCCAGGATGCACAACCTCCTTATCCAACACAATACCATAAATCAACTTAGTATCAGCAAGAGACGCTCCCTTCTTCTTCTCAATCTTCACGTTGTCAAGCCTGACATTGTAGGTACCATCAGGCTTTTTCTCAGCTACTCGCAGGGCAGCGTCGATCGCTATGTTAATCATCATGTCGATTAAGTCCGGTGTCGCTAGATACTTGCTCGCTAAGGTTGAGTAGACCACACGGTATAGCGACTTCTTGGTCTTCTCATAACCTTCCTTCGTCTCAATATTACCAACTTCTAGCTCAGTGCCTATCTCATCAAGTATCTCTAAGGCTTTGTTCATAGCTTTCTTATAGCCTTCAATTATTATTGTCGGGTGTATGTTCTGGTCAAGTAACGCTTCCGCCTTACCAAGTAACTCGCCTGCAAGAACTACAACTGATGTGGTACCATCGCCAACCTCAGCATCAACTGCCTTAGCTGATTCCACTAAGAGTTTAGCGGCCGGGTGCTGTACCTCCATCTCCTTAACTATCGTGGCACCGTCATTAGTTACGGTGATATCGCCAAATGAATCCACGAGCATCTTGTCTAAGCCCCTAGGACCTAGGCTAGTTTTCAGGACCTCGGCCAGCGCCCTAGCGGCTATGATGTTGTTCCTTAGGGCCTCGCGCCCATACGTCCTCTGAGTTCCTTCCTTTAGTATCACTACAGGAACTCCATAGAGTGCAGCCATGAACTCACCCATTAGTTCTAGGAGAACCGCTTCTATATAAACTTTAGGAGTAGGGTAACCGAAAGCTTTAATTACCCCTCCCATGTAGGGGTGGCGGGAATATTTCATGCTTCCAAGCGTTGAGTCAGTATTGGAATCATATGAGCAGGAGGTACTTGAGAAAGGGGATATAGATAGTGCTAACCTCTTCATTGCTTTGCTTTGTGGTTACGCTGCTTATCTATGGAAACACAAGCTCGTGAGCACCGAAGTTCTGCAGGAGTATTTTGACACTTTAAGGGAGGAAATTATTGAGGGGCCAGATTATCTGAACCCCTACGTCATGGAGTTAATGAGTATAATAGCTCAGGGTCTTACGGACGCGTCATTTGAGGAATTTAAGAACAAGTTACGCATGGTTCTGAAAGAGGATCGGTTAGATATCTTGGAGGTATAGGGTTCTCTTGAACGTTGATACTAAGCTATGTGATGTATGTAAGCGGAGACCCGCTGTATATCGTAGACGGGACTCGGGAGAGAAGTTATGCACTCACTGCCTAAGTAGATCCTTAGTCAAAAGAATTAAGAGAGGGATCTCCAGGTCTGTAAAGTTAAGGCACGGAGCGTTAGTTGCCGTTCTTGTTTTAAGGGAAAGAATAGTGGAGAGTCTAGCGTTAACGGAGATAGTTAGCCTAATTGAGGAGAAGCATGGAGGCCACGTACTAATTCTTGCTTTGGATCATACGGTATCACAGGTTATACATGCGAGGCTTGCCCGGAAGATATCCTTAATTTACCTTGCCATTAAGGCGGAAGAGGAAATGAAGTCCTTCAGTTTACCGGAAATCATAAACTCCCTCACACCAAGGCTACAGAGCATGGGCTTCAGAATTGACGCCATCCTAACACCTCTAACCCTAAATGATTTTTTCGAGATCCAGCTCCAATCTCTTCTTGCGAATACAACGTTGGCAAGGGAGGTTAGTCCGTTACCTAGAATTATCGGGCAGAGTGTTATAGTACACCCCATGGGTAACATACTACGTCAGGACGTATACGCGTACGCGTTCTTTAAGGGAATACTTGATGACTTAAATGATGCATCATCCAGCATCCATATAGTTGAAGACAAGTGCATCACCCCAGTACTAAAGAGTATTTCGGCAGACTTCTCCGAACATCACCCTGAGCTCATGTTTAAGTTCGTCGAGACTATGGCTTCACTCACGCTAATGATAACCAACAGGGAAAGTATGTGGAGTCTCAGAGTAGCTCAGCCTAATCATTAGTTACTTAATCATACCGCTGCTATTCATCATTGACTTTTCCGGCGTAGCCCATACCTATGCAAACAACACAGCTTATTATAGTTGACTTAAGAATAGCTAGTGGTGCGTTAGGAAATGCCTCTCAGAGAGAACTTGATAGATGCAAGGTTTGTCGGCCGTGAAGTAACAATCTATGTTATGGGGAAGGATGAACCGATCAAGGGATTAATAGATGAGGTGGCTAGGTACGAAATAGGTGTTCAGTCGGAGGGCTCACCAGTGGTGATCTTCAGGCATGCAATACTATACGCCGTTGCTGAGGCCACAGAGCTACATGGGTACAGTAATGAGCAATTGAGGGACACGGTAATAGACTCTGACATGGTTGGGAGTGATGTGGAGGTGTACTTAGTAAATGGACTGAGCTTTCAGGGGAAGTTAATGAAGGTTACAAAGTATGAGTTAGGATTCAGGGTAGAGGATAAGGGGTACATAGTCCCTAAGTCCAGCATAGCGTACATAAAGTTCACAGTGTGAACTAGGGTAAATTAAGTCAATTACTGTTCTTCATTATCTTTAATCATGCGGAACCTTATGAGCTTAACTTCGGTCCTGTCTGTGATCCTGCTCCCATAGATTTTCTTAAGGGCCTTTACGAGTTCCTCCCTATTCCTGAAGCCGTCGGTCCTAGCATCTTCATCAGTTAACTCGCGAACCTTTTTTACTTCGACATCTTCGATCCTTGCAACCCCTAGTCGAACCCTGCCAGCAACTATCTCAACTTCGTCTCCCTTCTTGAGGGTGCTGGAGAGTCTTATCGTCGATGTCTTCGACCCCTTAACTATGCCTTCCCCATACTCTTTTTTGAACATTAACTTTCTACGACGCTTCCCCATGCATAGCCCCTAGCGTCTTTTATAAATTGAGGAGGCAATATACTTTACCGCGTGGTGCAGTAAAAATGAAGCTATTTAAGAAGCTACTAATGTCTGGCGAGGAGGAACTGTTCAGTAAGCTAGCGAAGCACGTAGACCTCTCCTTAAAGTCCATGCTAATTGTGGAGAGCCTACTTAAGGGCGACATAAAAGACCATGAGATGGAATCCTTGATAGTCGAAGTAGTAACTTACGAGAAGCACGGCGACAAGATAGCGGCTGAGTTAACGGAAATGGTGACCCACGGTGCAGTGCCTGTGACACTCTTGGGTGACATAGAATTCTTGATAGACAGGATAGATGACATACTTGACCTAACATACTTTATAGCGATGGAGTACGGTAGGGCCTTTAGAACCGGAATATCGAGAACAGAGCACGCGAGGAACATGTACAAGGAAATACTTAAAGTAACTGTTATTGCGGCTAAAGCTTTAGAGACACTCAAGGAGGAACTAGAAATCGCTCTCGAAGACTTCAATAAGCTCCAAGAGTTAGATGATGTAATTGACGTCTATGAGGACAGGGTCGATGAGATGAAGAATTCTATCCTTGATAAACTGTATAGCTTAGGTCCTGAGATAAGTGCCATAACCTTTAATCACTTGCTTGAGATGATTAAGAGCTTGGATACTATAGTGGATGCTTGCGAGGATGCCTCACACCTGTTGATTAGAGTTATTAGCTCGATGCGATACTAGTGAAGTCCCTAGTGAAGTTCGATGCGATACAACAGTACAATGGTTGGTGAGTACAATGCAGGTGGTGCTTCAAGCACTGCTACTAACCGCAGTGGCGATAGCTGTTGGAAATAACATGGGCGTCATTGCTGGGCCAGCTGCGGGTTCTAGGATATTAAGGCGAACCACGATCTCCGCTTTAGCGATAGCCGGGCTTAGTTTGGGGTATCTGCTTGAAGGCTGGAAGTTCTTGGGAGGTGTAAGCCTTCCAAGGAACGCCATGGAAGTATCGTTCACTCTGGCGATAATCATACTAGTGATGCTCACGGTCAGTGGCTTCGTCACATCCATAACGCAGGTCTTTGTTGGTATTTACATAGGTTACTTACTCACGTATGGTTTTGAAGCAATGGGTGAGATCCTTAAGATACTGGGTTTCTGGTGCGTGACTTTCCTATCGTCCGTCATCGTAGCCTTTCTCTTTGTTAAGCTCATAGCTTCACGAAAAACCGGGATGATTAGTAGTTTGCTTGCACTTAAGCTTGCGAGTATAGTGATGGTGTTCATCACCGCCTACACCTTGGGTGCGAACACCATAGGTTTTGTAGTGGCGTTTGCTGGCCAGAGTGCAGGTGACTTGTTTACCGTGGCACTTACGATATCCGGTATAATCGTAGGCGTGCTGGTGATTCGGGGTCGACGCGGGGTCGCTAAGTTAGGCTCCGGATTCTATGGATTAAGGTACACTAGCTCAGTAGCTCCCTATGTCTCAACTTTAATACTAACTGAGATAGGTACTCAGTTCTCCATACCGCTCCCAATGTCTATCTCCATATTCTCCGGTATGTTAGGGACAGCACTAGCTATGAGGCTCAGGTTAATAAGTAGACGTAGGGTAGCAACGTACATAATGCTTAGTTGGGTATTACCACTGATTCTCTCAATCATGCTCTCTTACATAACCTTCAAAGTACTTTACCTTGGACGCATTCTGTGAGGCTGATAAGCGGGACTCCCGGTATTCTTTCAAAATGGCTTCTAAATCTGCGTAGGTTAGCTCCCTTTGCCTCATCATCTCTTCCTTAATTCTCGCAACCTCCTCCTCAGCCGCACGCAATCTGCTGAGCGTCTCTGAATCTACGGCAACTAAGCTCGGACTCACGTCCCACACTTCCCGGGCCGTCGTTGCTGGTATTAGGTACTCCTTTACAAGGAGTTCAGAATCTTTCTCGCGACCCGGCGGCAATACAACCTTCCTCGAGGCTAAGCTACCTATAGTGCCAGTCGAAAGTATCTGATACAAATCATCGACAAACACCGCGTTTAACTTGTCATCACTCACCACGTACTTGACTCCGTAGCGTGGCAGGAGCGCTAATTCACCCGCGAATACGCGTTCAAGAACTTTACCCACGGAGGTCAATCTTTCCTTCAAGCTAAGCACTTCATGCTCTAGCTCCTCAATCCTCTGTGAAGCGTTCTTAAGCCTTGTCAGGAGCTCACTAACCTTCCTGTCCCTAGCAACTTTCTCGTTCACAGATTCCGTTAACGTTCGCACACTCTGTTCCAGCTCCCTAATGCGGGCTTCGGAATCCTTGACCCTACTCTTCAAAATTTCACGCTCTCGAAGTAGTTCATCCACACGCCGTTCAAGCTCCTTAATCCTCTCAGCATACTTAGAGACCTCATGAGCCTGATATGGTAACGTTAGCGAGACTTGCCTCCTTAATGAAGTTACTGAGGGTTCAGCTGGCTTAATGTAGTCGTTAATTATATCCTCGATTACCACACTTAGGGGCTCATTCATTAGTATTCGTACCTTATACTTCTGCAAGTTCTTTACAGAGAGCCCCATACTCCTGATTTTCTTCGCTAACTTCTCCAGTTTATCCTGGTAAAACCTGTACGCCTTCAACGCTGCGGAGAGTGCATCACGTTCATGTGTGTTCTTAACCTCAACCCCATGCAGGCGACTATATTCTGACACCAGCATTTCCTTCTCGCTTGTGGAAAGTGACCGGGGAGGCACGAATAACTGGGCGTTCAGCATCGCCGCGAGTTTTCTGACCATTTCGGGTGGCGGATTCTTGTCGGTAGCTACTATGACGGGTATACCTATACTCGTGAGTTTCGAGAGTATCTCTCCTCGATCAAGCTCACGCCCAGATGTTATTAGGTGTGGCTTCATGTCTAAATCTATTACGGCTAGACCAACCTGCATTCCAGGATCGTAGCCAACTATCAAGTATTTCTTAGGGGTCTCCTGCGGCCCTATTAGCTTGAGGAACTTCCTACTTATGACAGGCTTTATCCTCACTTCAACATCGTAGCCCTTAACCTTCTTCACAACACCGAACAGCTCCTCCCTCGACGCATATACGGTAAATACGGCCTGTTCAACCCCTCCCCTACTGCGGCGAATCATTACGTCGTAATCAAATCCACGGCGCTCTAATTCCTCTCTAAGCTTCTTAACCATCCGCGCTACAGCTCCACGGAGATTCCTCTGGAATTTGCCCGCACGCGAGCCTCCGGCATGACCGGATCTGCCCTTGAATACATTTATCCTGACCTTCCTTTCATAAACATCTAGTCTCTCCCCGTACCCGCTCCATGCTAAGGTTGCAACGAGGACCGCTGTCTTGGTGGGGTTCAGCTTGCCTTTATCGAGTTCCATGCCCGCTATGTTGGCTACACGTCTCAAATTCACGAGCGTCTGCCCTTCTAACGTTACCTGAATGAACTCCGTATCTGGCGGTACGAGCTTCAGTATTCGAACTAAGTTCCTTTTAGAGCCCCCCAATTCAAGGATGTTGTCCGTTGCGAGCGTTGCGGGTCTGTAATCCCACAGGTACCTCACTAACCGGCCAAGGTTACCTCTATCTACCTTGAGCACTCGGCCGTTCTTAACTAGCGCTATGGCATAGACATACTTATTAAGGGTTTTACCGCCGCTCTTAACTATGTCTACACCTACGTATATCCGCTCATGCCCATGGCTTCTCTGCTTCTCCCCTGACGTACTTGATGGCTCTCTCGACATCAATGTTGACTCGGTAACGGCGCTTAAAGAACTTGAGCACATATTCCACGTCCCTACGGAGAAGAGCCTCGTGATTGGGGTCGTCCCTGTACACGTATTGTGGCCAGTCGATTATGTAGGGTACCTCATTATCGCCTTCTATGGAGACGACAATGTTGTACTCGCTTAAGTCACCGTGGACTATGCCCACACGGAGATAGGCTTCCCTCAAAGTGCTCAATATCTTTTCAAGCAGCCCCTTAGGGTCAATCGCTACTTTGTAGCGATAAAGCTCAATCCCACTTATGTAGCCTAACACTACTGCATGTCTATTCCATCCATAGGTTTTAGGGACGTATGGTGTGAATTTAATTAAGTCCTTCAACGCCTTATATTCCCTCTCGGCTGTGACTTTAGATCTAATCATCCAATTAGCCTCATCCACCAGGTATGATCGCACTCTCTTTACTTTCTGGAAGCTGACGCGTCCTATTTTATAGAACTTCACGGCGAGTAACTGTCCTTCAGGGTTCTTGGCGATATATATTTCGCTCTCCTTCCCCATACCGACCTTTGTTCCGAGATACGCTATTACCCCAGCATTACTGAGAGAGTAAAGGGCCAGCAGATCCAAACCTATGTAGGTGATGCGATAGCCTGTCTTGGGGGTCAGCGTCCGTATTATTGCTTTTATCTTGTTTAGCTTAGTCAATACACGTGCCAAAACCTTAGGCGGTAGTTTGCTTTTCCTCTCTATTATCTCTAAGGGGACATACTCGTACTTGCCCAGCATCGAATCTAGAACCCTAAGGACGGTGAAACAATTCCTGTCTAAGCCCTTATAGAGTAAAGCTAACTCCAACTCCTTAACCCTTTAATGAAGAATGTAATGAACTAAAAATCTCAGCCACCGACCCCTCATCACTTTACCTTAAAGGTATCAGACCCGGTTTCACTCATCACTGGCGACTGAGCGGTTTGATTACTAAAACAGCATTGCCTGCCCATTGACTATAAGTTCCGTTAGCTTCGTTATATTTTCAAGTTCCTCGTTAATTATTGATTCTGCGTCTGACCTCATGGAGAGGAATGATTCTGGATCCTCTGGAAGTATCTTCGCCACCGCTACCTGAGGTAAGTCTATTGGGTGACCTATTTTTGATAGTATCTCCACATAAACCTCACGAACTTTCGGAATTTCATTAGCTATCCTATTAGCTATCCTCATGGCTAATACGTTATATAATTTACCAACGTGGCTGACAGGGTTCTTTCCTGCCGTTGCTTCGAGACTCATGGGTCTTAGGGGAGTTATTAGTCCGTTAGCTCTATTGCCCCTGCCTGTCATTCCATCGTCTCCGTGCTCTGCCGACGTTCCCGTCACGGTTATGTAGGCTATCCCCTTGTCAGGCTTGTCCGCTGTATTAACTTGAACCTCGATTTCATAGTCAGGCGCTATCTTAGATGCTAAGTCACTCACCTTGTTTAAGACTTCCTCCTTCACCGATAGGTAATGATCCATATCAGGTATTAGCGAGGATATCATGGCTGCCGCAATTGTCAGCGTTATTTTCTTCCCTGTCCTTAGTCCCATGACCTTAATGTCCTCTCCAACCTCAGGTAGCTTTTCCTTGAATTCCCTGGAATTAAGGAAACGCTCGGTCTTTAGGACTAAAGTCTCCAACGTTGAGAGCGGTGCGAAGCTTACGCCGAAGCTTGTGTCGTTAGCTAATGGCTTGGTCTTCTTGCCTAGCTCGTAGACCCCTACAAGGTCTGAACTTCCGCTCCTTATCATGTAGTCTACTATGACATGACGTTCTGGATCGAGGAAACGGAAGTTCTTCTTTATCCAGTTCTTAACAGCCCCCATAATGAGTGTCCCGACCGGGATTCTCTCTATTCCGCCATCCCTGCTAATGACGTATTCCGTTGCTCTGCCAGCAACTATTATGTATATTGGGTGAAGGATTTCTCCGCCACCGAAGACAGGCTTCGCCTGACCCCCGACAAGCAGGACCTTATCGAGGTTGTGGTGAAGGATGTATCCGTAGTGCTCAAGGTAGTATTTTGAGAGAATAACACTGGATGCCTCGGAAGCCGCATCTGCTATGTAGTCCGGGTGACCAATACCTTTCCTCTCAACAAGCTCTACCATCTGCTCCTCAACCGGCGTCCAGGAAACGGCCTCCACACGTATGTTTCTCCCCTGCATTTTGCATACCTAATTTCAGAGGGGGGACTTATGAAATTAAAGCTTTCCTTATCTCTGAATAAAGCTACTTAACACTATCGTTGAACTATAAACAACGTCACGTAGCAATGACGGATGAAAGTCCGTAGGGTTACTGCTTGTGATAGTCAACTATTATATAAAGGATCTGACTTCCTCTGATTAGCACGGTGCCGTACCTAGCTATGGGCTCTCCTCCTTCATCGGAAATTTCCTCGCAGTCAGTCATGACTACATTCATTGTGGGATCGGTCATTATTAGCCTACCATAATACGAGTTCCCGTCCTTAATCTTAACTAGTACATCCTTATTGACGGACGATCTCAGAGTCCTTAGGGGACTCTCGCTTCTCTGGATTGCCATAGTCCACACCTACAGTCTAACCTAATGCCTCCTAATTTAAGTTTTAGGTGAGTTTCCTGTACTAGGCAGGTCACGACTTTTAAAGCTATTCATTAAAATACTTGGGGGTTATTTATGAGTGAGCGCGGTGAGATAAGCGTTGGTAATAGACCTTTAGGGGATTACATAGTTTCGGCAGCAATACTATTCAACCAGGGATATCGACAGGTGTTGATACGTGGGAGAGGCAATAACATTTCTAAAGCTGTGGCATTGTATAATGCACTAAAGGAACGTATGGGTGACGCCCTAAAGCTTGTGGATGTTCGGATAGGAAGTAATGAGGTTAGAGGCAGGATAGTGTCGTTTATCGAGATACTAATAGAGAGAATCTATTAGTGAACATCGTCGAACATTATCTGTATCTGTTCTGTATTACAGTGCCCCCGCACTTGCCTGAGCTTCCGGCGCTGATGGCAACTCTTCTGAGGCCATCATGAGTTCACGGCCCACTCTAATCCGCACAACGTCACTCAGCAGTAGGATTAGAGCACTCTTCCTGCTTATCTTACCCTCTCTTACGAGATCCAGTAACGCCTCTAACTCCCTTGTAGCTTTTACGTCACTTAACTCTGGGTAATATCTACTTACTAAGTTCGCAACCTCCATACCGAGTTTCGTAGGTATTAGGTACAGTCTCTTCTTTGAGGCTACGACGTAACCATGGCGCATGTTATTCTCAACCGCCTTCGCGTACGTGCTAGGTCTCCCTATTCTCTTCTCCTTCATTATCCTGATTACGTCTGACGCCGTATAGAGTGATACCTCTGATGCCCGTACTACTTTGGACTCTATGTTCCCGCTAAACCTGAATACCTTTCCCTGCGCGAGGTACTTGTAGACCCTTTCTGGGAGTACTTTCATGAAGCCCTCTTCGATTATTTCAACAGGCACTTCCACATGAAGTTCCACGTCACCAAGCATTACCCTGAACTTACGGACACGTAGCTTTGCTGAAGTCATTTGCGAAGCTATGAATCTGCGGAATATCAGCTCATACAGCTTCTTATGGTACCACGTTAAGTTACTGAACGACATGAATCCTAGGTCTTCGACCTCGTCGAGACTCTTCAGGGGCTTGGTCGGCCTTATACACTCGTGCGTTCCTTCGCCTCCCCAGGATCTAGGACGTATGTCAGAGCCATACCCTTCTTTAATTAAGTACTCCTTCGCAATCTCGATTCCCGTAGTAGAGACATGGGTGCTGTCGGTTCTATGGTATGTTATATAACCAAGCTCGAAGAGGTTCTGCGCAATCTTCATTACCTTACCTGGGCTCAGCTTAAGTACCCTTACCCCATCAAAGAGTAGCGTGTCAGTAGTGTATGGCGGGCGCGGATTCTGCTCCTTCTCGTACTCCTCGATCAGTTCTAGGGTTACCCCTTCAGATGCAACGTGACGGAGAATCCTTTCCGCTACATCCTTGTCTTTCGTGAAGTACTTAATGCGTAGTCTCTCTGGCAGTGTGATTATTAGTAAGTATCCTTTCGAGTCAATGTATTGCCTGTATCGGTCTACTACCCACTTGAGGACAGGTGTCTGCACTCTTCCTCCGCCGAGCCAGTATTTGTCCAGCCTCTCCTTGAGGACCGCGCTTAGCTCGAAACCTATTAATCTATCGTCAACTCTCCTTACGATTTGGGCATCAACTCTCCTTAGGTCTATGTCCCTCGGATTCAGTAAGGCTTTGAGAAAGCCCTGCCTAGTCACTTCATGGAACTCTATGCGTTTAAACACGTTGACGTATGGGCGAAGCAGTAAGTACGCATCGTAAGAGATTTTCTCTCCCTCATCATCGGGATCTGTGGCAAGGAACACCATGTCAGCCTCCCTAGCAAGCTTTCTGAGCGCATCCACAATCTTCTTGCTGTCACGTATCCTCGTAGAGCCGCACCTCGGACATCTATCTATTTCATCCGTGGTTTGATAACCGCAGTCAGCACACCTCTTAATTGTCGAATACACTGGCGTCAAACCAGCTTGGGCTTTCCTTATACCGTGAAGTCCGCCGTTTATTTGTAAGTCAAGTATGTGCCCCAGAGTCGGAGCTATCGTCGCTACATAGACCTTATCATTTAGTGTAATCACGGTCTCATACGCAACGTATTCCCCTAGGTACCTTCGTCCAGGCCTACCAAACATCTTTGAAATGGTCCTTGCTTTAGTAGGTGATTCAACGACTATTAACACCGACTTAATCCTATTCACGTCCATGCCTTCGCCAGCGCCGCTCCTTGATTCCCTCTGCTTCCTCTTTATCTCGTTGAGGTCAGCATTCTCTAATGGGATCGGGTTGTAGGAGGCAACATAGTTCCGTAACTTCTTCTGAAATATATTGAGAATGTCCTCGTCAAGGTAAAATATCACTGATAACCCTAACGTCATTCTGCCCTTGAATAACCTGCTGCACCTGCCAGATGCTTGTATATACGTCATTACGTCAGGTATTCTGACGACAAGCTTACCCCTCTTGCTAATGATGACATAGGACTCGCTGACGAATTTCCCGTGTTCCCTTACATACGCGGAGATGAACTTCATTAACTTAGGTATAGTGCGTTGAATTCTCTCCTTAATCTCTGCTAGGAAACCCTCCAACTCAATATACCCTTTTATCCCTGCCTGCAACACCTTGATCTTCCCTGGGCTTAACTTAGTTAAGATCCTCACGAGTTCCTTCTCCTCCTCACCAAGCATGAATCCCTTCCTTGATGCCTCGATGAGTGTTCTCACGAAGGATCTAGGGTTCTCTAGCATTGATCGTAAGTCGAACTCGAACTTGGGCACACCAATAAATACTGTGTTATATATTAGTAGCGGTTCATCTATTCCTCTAGTTAATATTCCGTAGTATGTCGCGACACCGACAAGTACTTTGGCCTCCCCACTCTTCAGTAGCTCTAATGCTTTCCTCGATGTTGCAAGTGATGCCTTAATTCCATGTTTCACTAAGGTACTTACAAGTTTCTTAGCACCACTTACGCCGATCTCCTTACTTACAAATACCAGTGTGCCTCCATCCAACTCCTTAAGTACCTTAACTAACTTGTCCTCGCCGTAAGGCGTAATTACCTCAACGATATTACGTAAGTAATCCATTATCGATCCAACTTCGAAACCTAGTAACTCCCGGAGGACCTTTATCCTAGTTCCCTTCGCCCTGCCTGTGGCACTCGCTATTAGTAACTGCCCTACACTACTCACATCTAGCTCCGCCGCTAACTCAAGCTCAACGTCATAGAGCTTCTTACTGACCTCCTCGGCACGCTCCTCGTTACCAGCATACTTGTAGAAGAACAGCTCGGACTTAAGCGCGACTATTTTGCGAGCTAGTTCTATTGCTTTCTCCCCTATGCCTAGTGTTTTTAATATTAGGTCTATTAGGGAGGATGATTTCAGTAGCGCATCGAAGTCATCTACGATCACTAACCCATATCTAACATCCTGGAATAAGTCCTTATTGCGGAAGAGGAACGCGTGTGTCAACACGTCCACACGTTTACCAGTGTTGTTCTGTTCACTCTTCTTGAAGGTCGTTGAATCAAATACCATTACGCCTAATCCTTCACCAAGTGATTTCAGGGAGGATACCACCTGCTTCATTAGTTCCCTAGTAGGTACTATGTACAGAACTCTTTCACCTCTCTGTGCCTTGAAGATCGCGTAGACCTGAAGGAGTGTAGTCTTTCCGACACCCGTCGGCGCGATGAGTGCGAAGGACTCTCCCGCCAACATTCTTCTAGCCCATGCCAGCTGTATGCTCCAGAACCTCTTCCCCGTTAGTTTATTGAAGAACTCCTCAAAGTCCCCTAATTCATCCTCGAGGAGGAACGCATCTATTAGTCCCTTTACGCGCCCCAGGTCGGAGATTACTTTCCTTAATCCTAAGCTTCTTACGCGTTTAATCTCCCTCTCCGGTAAGCACCTATTGCAGGGTAACCCAGCAAGCAGCCTCTTCTCCGTTATTGGTCCTCCACAGTTAGGGCACATACCCTTGATGATCATCCTAAATACCTGTGTGAAGGTTGTTACTTGAAGGCACCTTATAAGACCTCTACCTCATAAGGAAAGCGGGGATACTATATGCACCCGCGTGTTTTAACGGTCGCCGAGATGAGGGCTGCGGACCTGAATTCAGAGTTCTGGGGTGTTCCAACAAGGCTTCTGATGGAAAATGCGGGGGCTGGAGTAGCCCGTGTGATAGTTGACGCTGTGGGGGAGGGTCCTCATACCGTTGCGGTAGTAGCCGGTTCTGGCGGGAAGGCAGGTGATGCTTTCGTCGCTGCGAGACACTTACTGAATCACGGGTTTCAGGTTAACGTGTACTTAACTAGTAAAGTAATTAGAAATGAAGATGCTGCAGCTAATTTCGAGGTGCTCAAGAACCTTAGGGGTATCAGAATCACTCGCTACTCCTTAGGGCAACAGTTCTCTGAGGATGTAATTATTGACGGATTACTTGGAACAGGTGTTCGTGGCGCACCACGCGGGGATGTTGCTTACGCTATAAGATCGATTAATTCGTCGCAGGGCTTAAAGGTATCTATAGATGTACCTTCCGGTGTCAACCCAGATACTGGGGAAGTACCTGGGGATGCTGTTAAGGCTGACATAACGGTGACAATGGCAGCAGTAAAGCCTGGCCTCCTTAAAGCCACAGAGTACGTGGGTAAGTTAGTGGTTGTCAACATAGGTACACCGAAGAACGCCTTCGAGGCTGTGGGGCCGGGGGATGTTGCTGTATGGTTTAAACCCAAGGAGCGTGACGCGAAGAAAGGTGATGGAGGGCGCGTTCTCGTATTCACTGGCTCGAAGGAGTTTGTGGGGGCACCATGGCTAACGGCGCTTGGGGCGTGGTACGCGGGCGCTGACTTAGTGTTCCTCGCATCGCTTGAGGAAGTGTTAAGTCATAGATTCAGCCCTGAGATTCTAGGAGTACCACTTAAGGGAGACCACTTGAACGCAGATCACGTAAGTATTCTGAAGAAGCAGGGCTTTATACGTAAGATCGACGTGATAGTTGCTGGGCCGGGACTGGGCCTTCACGACGAGACGGCAGGCTTCGTTGAGAACCTATTGAAACTTGCCAGCAGGTTAAGCGTGCCCTTAGTGCTTGATGCCGATGCGCTGAAAGTATTACCTAGCATTGATGTACCTGAAAACGTGACCTTAGTGCTTACGCCTCATCTAGGCGAAGCATCAGTACTGCTACGGAGGAGCCTTCATCCTCAGAGTATTAATGAGAGAGTTGCCATAGCCCTGGAAATCTCTAGGAAGTACAGGGCAAACATACTCCTGAAAGGACCTATAGACGTTATTGCGTCACCGACAGGGAGTTACAAGTTAAGGATTGGCGTCGGTCATCAAGATATGAGTTGTGGCGGTACCGGAGATGTGTTAGCCGGTATATTAGCGACTGCCTTAGTTAGGGCTAAGGATCCCTTTAGGGCTGCCTGTGTAGCCGCGTTCACCAATGCTATTGCCGGTGAGTACGCTTACATGCAGGAGGGTAAGGCATCACCGCTAAACATATTGAAGTACATTCCTCAAATCTTGAAAGATCCTTTAGGTTTTTCAAGGAAATACAAAGAGCTTAAGCATACACTAAACTCATAACCCCAGATAACAGAATCAACGACGTGGTGTTGATGGCGCTCAAGCTGATATTCGTTACGGGAGGCGTGCTTTCAGGGCTCGGCAAAGGGGTCGTAACAGCCTCTCTAGGATTATTGCTTAAAGCTTCAGGGCTATCGGTTACAGCAATAAAGATTGACCCTTACGTTAACGTTGACGCGGGGACAATGAATCCTTACATGCATGGAGAAGTATTCGTAACAGAGGACGGTGGGGAGACAGACCTCGACTTAGGGCACTACGAAAGATTCCTTAATATCAACCTAAGCAAGAAGAACAACATAACAACGGGAAAGGTTTACTCCACCGTAATAAGGAAGGAGCGGAAAGGTGAATACCTAGGTCAGACCGTCCAGATAATACCACATGTTACCGACGAGATCAAGAAAGAAATCCTTGACGTAGCAAGGGAGCAGGAAACCGACGTTGCCATAGTTGAAATCGGGGGCACTGTAGGCGACATTGAAGGATTACCCTTCCTAGAAGCCGCCAGGCAATTAAGGCTTGAATTAGGAGAAACTAACACGCTTTTCGCTCACGTAGTCTTAGTACCCAAGCTAACCACCACAGGCGAACTGAAGACAAAACCAGCACAACATAGCATCCAAGAATTACGCCGGATAGGTATTCAGCCAGACATCCTTATCGCTAGGTCACCCACACACCTTAGCGCTGAGGCTCGCAAGAAATTATCGCTTTTCGGAAACGTACCTGAGAGAGCGATATTCAGTGATCCAGACGTTGAGACCGTGTATGAAGTACCTCTAGTCCTGCATAGGCAGAGAATACTTGATGTAATTAGCGACAAGCTACGGATCAAGTTAAATAAGCCGGACCTAACCGCTTGGAAAGAGTTCGTAGAGAGAGTTAAGACTGCATCTGAACCTGTAAGAATAGGTATGATAGGCAAGTACACGAAGTTAAGGGACAGCTACCTAAGCATAATTGAGGCATTGAAGCATGCTTCCGCAAAACTGAACCTAAAGCCCATTCTAAAGTGGTTTGAGGCCACAGACATAGAACGGGGTCGTATAGACCCTAAAGAAATCCCTGAAGACATAGACTGCGCTGTAGTGCTGCCAGGTTTCGGTAAGAGGGGACTGATGGGCAAGATAAAGGCTGTAAAGGAGCTAAGAGAATCGGGCAAACCCGTGCTCGGAATATGCTTCGGGCTACAGGTAATGGTTGTTGAGTTCGCTAGGAATGTTTTAGGGTATAAGGACGCAAACAGCACTGAGATAGATCCTAACACTCCCTACCCAGTAGTAGACTTAATGGACCTTCAAAGAAACGTTGAAGTACTAGGCGGTACTATGCGCCTTGGCGCAAGACTCATAAAGTTAGTTCCGGGTACGCTAGCACACAAGATCTATGGCGGCACAGAAATAATATTTGAGAGGCACCGCCATAGATATCAAGTCAACCCGGATTACATTGATGAGTTCCAAGACCACGGATTCATAGTAAGCGGCACTAGCGATGACTGTATGGCCGAAATAATGGAGCTTAAGGATTCTAAGTTCTACCTAGGCACTCAAGCACACCCAGAATTTAAGAGCAGGCCCCTCAGCCCCTCACCAGTATTCGAAGGATTACTCATTGCCGCCTCAAGGAAATAAAGAAGGATAGACTGCTTAAACAGTATAAATCTCCATAAATTTCTTCATAGACGAGTACAACATTAAAAATAATTTGGTTAATCACAAAATCTATTTGGTCATATCGAAATGAAGTTTGAAGACGCTATTACATTGAAAGAAGGCTCTATATTAATGCTAGGAAATGAGGCAATCGCCAGAGGGGCTCTTGAAGGGGGTATGGGTTTAGCTGCTGCGTATCCGGGAACCCCCTCCTCTGAGATCGTGGAATCCCTCCTTAAAGTAAAGAACAAGCTAGGAATTTACGTCGAGTGGAGTGTTAACGAGAAGGTGGCGTTTGAAGTGTCTTACGCCGCAGCCATTTCGGGCGTTAAGTCGCTCGTTGCGATGAAGCATGTAGGACTTAACGTAGCTGCGGATCCACTGATGAGTTCGGCATATACGGGTGTAAGGGAGAGTTTCGTGATAGTGACTGCTGATGACCCGAGTATGTGGAGCAGTCAGAATGAACAAGACAACAGGTTATATGGTGTGCATGCCTACATACCTGTATTTGAACCCTCAGACCCTGGGGAGGCAAAAGAACTATGTAAATTCGCTTTTGAATTCAGCTCGAAAGTAAGGCACCCAGTAATCCTAAGAACGACTACCCGCTTAAGCCACACACGCGGCCCAGTTCCCTTAGGAACAATACCAAGGTTAACCACGCGCGGTGAGTTCACTAGGAAAAAGGAATACGTACTCACACCGTCGAACGCTAGGAAAGATCGTGAGGCAATGCTAACAAGATGGGAGAGGATCATGGATGAAGTTAACGCTGTTCCGTTTAATAGAATAGAAGGTGACGGAAAGAACTTAGTAATAGCATCGGGAATAGCGTACGCGTATGTGAAGGAGATAATAGCGTCTGGGAAAGTAGGAGATGGCTGGAGAATACTAAAGCTCAGTACACCGTACCCTGTTCCTAGGAAACTGCTTCTCGAAGCCACGGAGGGTGTTGAGAAGGTCCTGATTGTGGAGGAGTTAGAACCTGTTGTTGAAAAGGAAGTAAAAGCCATACTTTATGAGGAGGGAATTACTGTAGAGCTACATGGGAAGGATCTCATCGGGCTTCCCTACGAGATGAGTCACGAGCGAGTATATAGCGCATTAAAGTCCTTTACTGAGGGCAGAAAGCCAAGAGTACTGGCAACGAGTAATGCGAAGGAATCCTTACCGGTACCCCCGCGCCCGCCAACATTCTGTCCAGGATGTCCCTACCGCCCGCTCTTCTACGCTATAAGAAGGTACCTCAACAGAAAAAAACTAAGCTACGTGGCTGCTGGTGACATAGGGTGTTATGCGTTAGCCCATAACCCACCGTACAATCTCCAAGATGTAATTATCGAGATGGGTGGAAGCATAGGAACCGCTAACGGATTCGCGCACGTACTTGATTCCGTTATACTCGCTATAATCGGTGACTCAACATTCTTCCATACAGGTATACCTCCACTGGTGAACGCCGTGTGGCATAGGACACCGATAGTCGTGGTAATCCTCGATAATGAGATTACCGCCATGACTGGCCACCAACCCTCGCCCACCACCAGAGGAGCAAGTGCTACCGAGAACTACATTCCCTTGGAGAGCGTTGTCAAGGGGCTTGGAGTTAACTTTGTCGAAGCGATAGATCCCTTCAATGTGACACAGGTTGAGAACACACTTAGTAGGGCGATAGAGTACGCAAGTAAGCAGAGGGAACCTGCTGTGATAATAGCTAGACGAAAGTGCGCCCTAAGCGCCTTACGGAGTCTAAGGAGGGCCGGGATAAAGCTACCGCTCTTCAAAGTTGACTTGAGTAAGTGCATCAAATGCGGTACGTGCTACAACGCCTTTGCGTGTCCTGCGATTTACCCGGATAAGGAAGGTCGTGCTCACATAGACCCGGGACTCTGTGTGGGGTGCGGAACATGTATGCAGGTATGCCCAGTCAACGCGATAGTGCCTGTGGATCATTCTGATACGTATAAGCTGCAGAAAGGCTTGATAGAGAAATTCTGGAGGTGAGACGCCTTGGTGCTCAATATAGTTGTAGTTGGAGTAGGGGGTCAAGGTGTACTCACCCTCTCAAAAATCCTTGGCGCATGCGCAGTCGAAGCGGGTGTTAAGGCCTTAGTTGCTGAGACCCACGGTATGAGTCAGCGTGGGGGTTCAGTAATAGTTCACGTGAGGGTAGGTAATGACGTGTGCGCCCCCACTGTGCCACTGCGTGAAGCACACGTAATGATTGCGTTAGAAATGCTAGAAGGTGCCCGGTACCTAAATTATGTCAACCCGGAGTTCTCGCTCAGCATAGTAAACGACAAAGTACTGAGACCGCCAATCCCTGGTGCGAAGGTCCCGGAGAAGGAGACGATGCTGAAAGCAATAAAGAGTCACTCAGCCCTCACAGTAGTAGTTAACGCTTCAGAGGAGGCAATTAAGCTTGGTAACCCTGCAGGAGCTAACATGTTCATGCTAGGATTTCTAGCGGGGCTACTGGAGTTCATGGGCTTATCTATGCAGGGCTGCTGCACTAACAGAACGCCTCATCCGAGCGCCGATCTCGGGAAGGCTAATGCAGCCATATTTAAGCGTGGGTTAATGGAAGCTAGCGCACTTCTTGAGAGGATAGGAGAAGGGGAGGTTACGGAATTGCCATGGCTAAGGAGGGGCTTCTTCAAAACGTAGGTTTTACTTAATTGGGTGAAGGATTAGCATCAAAAACCTTACTTATCAAATTTAACTGCCTAATATTCGCTACTGGAGTCATATTATTTTTGACTCAATTATGATCATTGTGGTTGTGCCGCGTACTTGCGGTATCCTTCGAATCTTATTTATTACTAACTCCCTTAAGGATTCATGGGAGTCCGCCTCTGCCTTAACTACGATGTCATACATACCGTATACTACGTGTATTTCCTTGACGCCCTCTATTTGTGAAAGCGCCTCCATAACCTGTGACTCTGCGCCTATCTCAGTATTTACGAGAACTATCGCGGCAGGCATAGCGCCATCATCGTATATACTGGTATACAATCCTAATAAACGTAAACCGTGGAAGTAAAACCCGCTCCTTACGCAGAACACTATCGTTACGTTACACTAAGCAAATTTTTGATGACGCTAGGAAGTTCAGTAGCCCGGTTCTCCTCATCCTGAGTGAATCCACGGATCCGCCCTTACAAAGCTCATCATTTCCCCAACTGTCTTACTGTCCCTAGCTAAATATATTGTACCCCAAAGACTTTAACCCGTGAGCTGAAATCTCCTCCTAGGCGCTGGGTAGGATGAAACTAAAGGAAGGTTACTTTGCTAACCTAGTGGGGCAATACTCGCGGTTCGACAATGAAGTGCGCATAGTAATGGACGCACTTAGATTGAGTGGCGAGTCCTACGTAATAATGAAGCCCTCGGTTGTTCCTTTGGATATTAATGGAGTAACAAGGCATGTTACTCTACCTCCATTAACCTTAATCACGCCTAAGCCTTTGAACACTGCCTACAGATACTATCGTATTGCAGAGGAGTGCTGGGTAGATGGAAAATTCCTGCTGAGTAGTCACCCTGACGTTATAGGAGCAGGTACTCTCAAAGACTTACTTGACCCCATAATACAACTCATTAATAAGCGGGTAACCTCTGTTAGGGGCAACAAGTGCTTCGTAGTCGATATCAACTCCGAAATTACCTGGGATGACTACTTTAGTAAAGTGTTTCATACGAAGCATATTGTCCTACTACCTGGGTTAACTGGCGTAACTACTGAATCTGTTAAGGGTTTAGCATGGCATTTATGGCGTGTTCACCCTATGCTTTACGGTTTGAAGTACCCCAACACCACCCTTGAGGCTGAGATTGTACATGACGTTCCTGAGAAACTAATGATTCTTTCAAAGCCCCTAGTCTTCCTTGACGGCTACGTATTAATAAGTGAGATTCCGTATAACGGATCAATAATTATGACTGGACTCATAAATGATGAAATTATGAAGATACTCGCATTAAGGGCATTACTCTATATTTGTTAAATCCTCGAAGTCTTGCATGTTTACCTTCTTCCTTTTCCTTGACTGAATCTCCTCAGCTGTCCCTTTAGCAATTACTTCATACAACTTAGCTTCCTTCCCCTCACCAGGCCGTAATAACCTACCGAGCCTTTGTATGAATTGACGACGCGATCCTGTTCCAGCTACTAAAATGCCTACGTTAGCGTCGGGTATATCTAAGCCCTCATCTCCTACCGTAGTTACTACTAGAACCCCACTCTTACATCTCTTGAATTCCTCTAACACCCTCCTTCGTTCCCGCGCATCCATCTCACCAGTAAGTAGATATGCCTTCACCCTGTCAGCCAAGGTTTTTGCTAGGTCCACGTAGTGGGCGAATACTATTATCTTAGATCCTCCTGCAAGCTCTTTCCTTATTATCTCCTCAACTCTCCTTAGTTTAGCCTCGGATTTCTGTATTATTTGACGCATCTCGGAGTGAATACGTAGCGCTTGGATTGCTCTGGCGTCCCCTCTCCTTGCTGCATCAACTATAGTGTCAAAACCAACGTAGCCTGCTAGTCTCCTGAACTTCCTCTTTAGTTCCTCATACCTCTTCTTCTCAGCGGGAAGTAACGGTACCTTGATAGTTATTACCTTGTACTTAGCCAAGTAGCCCTTCTCCGCAAGTTCCTGAGGCGTCTTGTAATATACTATACCCCCCATCAACGGGAACAACACTACATGTTTTCCGTCCTCCCTATAAGGTGTGGCTGAGAGCCCTAACCTATACTTGGATGGCATACTCACGGCTATGTGTTTGAACTTCTCTGCTGGCAGATGATGAACTTCATCTATTATGATGTAGTTAAAGTATGGCGCAAGTTTTGCTATATGCTTATACGCTGTTTGGTAGGTCGCTAGCGTTATGGGCGCGATTCTCTTCTCTTTACTATAATAGAGACCTATGCTGTATTCCGGAATATTTGTGAATTTTAGGAATGCGTCCTTCCATTGCATTAACTGCTCTTTAGTATAGGCTATTACTAAGGTTCTTTGTTTTACCTTAGTTACTGAAGCCACACCTATTACGGTCTTTCCGGAGCCTGTAGGTAGTGCTATGACACCGCGCCCATCGTTCTTTAACCAGGACTTTATGGCGTCTTCCTGATAGTCTCTTAACTCACCGGTGAACACCACGTCAATATTCAAAGGTAAATCGCTCCTAAAACCTGTGAGGTCCTCTACGTTAAATCCTAAATCATGCAGCCGGGTCTTTAATTCATGATACCTATACGGTAGCGTATAGAACACCTTGTCCTCTGAATCATATCTTAGCAAATCCCTCAGTTTGTCGTAAAGCCTGCCTAAGTATCGCTCAAATTTAACGCAGATTCTCTCACCATCGAAGGAGAGTATTGCTGAACCCCTACTCACACGAAGGTAATCATTAAGCACGTCCTCGATTCCAGGATCGTACTCAGCACCTACATCATCTAGAATAGATAGAATCTCATCTACTGAAAGACCGCTGGACAATACCTTATTTTTTGATAAGCGGAAATAAGAGATTCCTTTACTTCTGCCCACATAGTCAGCTACTCGCAGTATTTTCTTAAAGTCTTCAGAGTCAATCCATCCTCTAACCCAGATCTTCAATCGATCCGCATCGTCAGCCACTAAAATGCACCTCTTTTGGGAGCCACATGTACATAGTTAGTCATTAGCTTTGTTTAGGGTTTCCCTCGTTAGGTCTAAGCCGACATGCGTGAAGCCCTACTCGTAAAATTCCACAATTACTCGAACCCTTACTGTATCACTACTAAATGCTGGAGGTTCCTCACCCATGTCCACCGCAAACGTAACTTCATTCCCTAAACTATCAACAAACTTAACTTCAGCAACATAGGTCTCACCCTCACCCTTCTCTAGTGATTTCATAAGAGCTTCATATAGCCTTGAGAAGGCCAGCTGGAACGATACAGGATTACTTAGGTCTTGCGGGGTTATCTTTGCCT
>WAOL01000015.1 GCA_015521295.1 Desulfurococcales archaeon | reverse complement strand
CATTAGTCTCGGGCCTTCGGAGCCGGAGGTTCTTAGGACTTGATTCTCGGTGAGTCTGCCCGTGACTGCTGTTTTTAGCTACACCTTAAGCTTAGAGTATTGAGTAGAGTAACTTAGGTACCTAGCCCAAGGCCCTACTCCATCTGGGAATTTTACACCTGACTTTTGACTTTCTTAGATTACGCAACACAGGTTTTATTTTCTCCCAAGCTTCTTGAGGTGCCCCTATAGCTTCCGCTGATACTATAACGTGGCAGTCAGGTAGGGCTTCAGTTTATGAGGTCTAGAGGATGATGTCTATGTCCGGGTTTTCTAGGTGTATCTCGCTTCTTTGGGGGTTGTAGTGAATTTTTATTGCTTTGATGAGTCCTCCTGCTTTGCGTAGGTTGCGGAGGAGTGGTCTTATCCCCGGGTCTCCCTTGTCGTGGGGTGTGAATGCTTTGACGTTGTGTAGGGTTGTTATGAATACCACCGCTACTTGCTTACCTGTGGTTACTAGTCGTGTTAGGTCTTTCAAGTGTCTCTCGCCTCTTAGGCTCCTGCAGTCCGGGTAGGATGCGTACTCACCATGTGGCCCCGTACGTAGTACTGCACTCTTCAACTCAACTATTAACTCCTTACCGCCCTCATTCCGAAGTAAGTAGTCGAAGGTTGAGTTACTTATGCGCGGGTTTCTTGAGGCTATCTTGAAGCCCTTTAACCAAGGTATTAGGGATGAGTTAACGGCTATGGCAAACGCCTCTTCCTGTAACTTAGTGTCAATGAGTGCGGGTCCCTTAACCTCCTCGACAGCTATTAACCAGCAGTCGGTTCTCCTAATGGGCTTCGGGATGCAGTAGGCGGTTGCTCCCCTCACGAGGAGTTCCTTTAGCCTGCCTGTGTTCGTTATGTAGGCCCTGCGTTCCTTGCCTGCGCACTTAACTAGCACGACGAACCTGTTTAGCCTCTTGATGATTGAGCATATTGTGGGTGGTGGGAGCTTAATTAATTCATGTGATACGACACGCATGCCTCTCTCCCGGCTCACCTTCAGAGGATCCTGGTTAGGACTTCCTGCTTTAGCGTGCGGGTGTACGAGCCCCTTAATGCGTCCCTCGCCTTCAGCAGTCTGGGGTGCGTCACGTAATCCATCACCGTGCCCTTAGCCTCCAGTATCTTAGTATGCTTCACGAGCTTCGAGAACACTCCCCCAGCTATCCCCTCACCTATGGCTGCGTATCCCTGCGCCGCCTCCTTAGCTAGCTTAGCTCCGGGCAGGAAACCCAAGGTCCTTACGGGCGCTACGTCGGAGAGCCTCCTGATTAGCTCAGCACGTATTTCCCCGTACCTCGTGAGCCTTCCGGAAATCAGGACTTCCCTAGGCCTCCTTACTGAGGTCAGCATGCCCCTAACGCTCCTCTCAACCCACTCCATCATGGCCTCGAAGGCATTAACGCATGCATCATCACCTGCCTTAACCTTGAACAGCATCTCACTAGGGTCCAAGGTACCGCATTGCTCCGCCACACCGCCGTGGAAGACATCCGTCCTAACCCAAGTTCCGCCGGCTACCACCAGCTCTAGGTCTAGGGGCCCGGCGGTCAGGAACCCCATGGGCGTGAGCGTCCCTCCTAACCCATCGACTATTCTCCCGCTATCCACGCCTATGACTGCGTTGTACCCGTAACCCATCTCCACCAGTATGAAGGAGACTTCCCCGTACCCAATACTGAGCCTCCTCGCCTGATCGTGGATCGCTAGGAACGCTACAGCAAGCTTGTCGGCCGTCCCCATGTCCAGCCGACCTAACTTCCTGTGCTTAGGGACTGTCGGGAGAAGCACGACCGACGGTATGAAGCAGACCTTACGCCCTAAGCTAACTAACTCCTTGACGGCCTCAGCTAACGCCTTGTAAACACCTATTCCCGGATCACCAGCCCTAGCCCCGGCCTCGAGGGCGGCACGGGGGGTTAGCAACAGTATCTCCAATGCGAAGGCCTCAGGGTCCTTGAGCTCGTCACCCCATACGACCGGCGTGCCGTAACCTGAGGGACCAACGATCACGTCAACTTCCCCTGCCTCCCGAACCTTACTCATGAGGGCGGCCGGGTTCGCGGCGACCTCCTCCGTAGGTATGCTGGACTCCCAGACCACCTCCTCACCGTCAATCACTACCAGGTCGAAGCTCTTGGTTCCGGGGTCTATGCCTAGCGAGCGAGCCACGTTGCAGGCACCTAAGAAAGAGTTTACGGTGGACGCTAAAAGTGACGTGGTTAAAAAGCCCGTGCTTTAAGTGACTTGCTAAGGTGTACTGGTAGGAACTACATTAGGGCGGCGCGCCCACGCTCACCTGTCCTTACCCTTATCGCCTCCTCCACCGGGATTATGAAGATCTTCCCGTCCCCGGGCACGCCTCGCCTAGCATACTTGAGTATGACGTCCACGACCTTATCAACTAATTCATCAGGCACTACAACCTCAACCTTGACGCGGGGGAGGAGCTCATAGACCTCGACACCCTCCGCCCACCTATGAACTATTCCTCCCTGCCTGCCCCTGCCTCGCACGGGATAGGTGGTTATAGGGTTTATTCCGGCGTTCTTGAGGGCCTTCATAACGGCCTCTAGGGCCTCCTCACGAATTACGGCTTCTACCTTCTTCAAGGCGGAGAAGCACCGTGAATAAGTACTGCTCTGAAGAATTTAAGTTAATACTAACTACAGTCTTCACTCAAAGACGAAGTTCCTTAAAGAACCATGAAGCTATATCAAGCAATTGACGTATTGTTGGAGGGAGGCCTGACCTTGAGCAAAGAGGGGAAAAGCGATGTTGCGGTCAGAGCCAGGGCAGTCGCCTTGATTCTGCTTGGGGAGACCGAGAAGGCCTTGGAGATACTCTCAAAGTTCTATGAGGTCCCTACACCGTGCATTAAGATCGGCCTGCCTAAAGGTAGGACTGGTGTGCTAGGGTGCTATGTCCCTAGCAAGAGGATCATCTACCTTAAGTCATCTGAGGAATATAGGAACCCTTTCGTGGTGCTCCACGAGTTCTACCACCACATAAGATACTTCGCCGAAAAGCATCGTGGAACTGAGAGAGGAGCTAATGAGTACGCACTAAAGTCCATTCAGTATTTCAAGGAATTAGCTAGTAAGTTGAGACCACTCAGTGATGAATAATAAGGTCATCACCCAGAGTGTTTAAGGCGGGATGAAGACTCCGCCATCGTCCGAGCCTACCTTAATTAACGGGCGTTGAGGACAGCCTGACCCTCCTGACCCACCTACGTAACTTACGTCCTCTTGAATATGGAGAATAAAAATACCGTTCATTGCTTTCCTCCCCTGCCTATCTTCTTAGGCCACCATGCGTACTTCCCGAAGAGCGCCATGAGGGCTGGGGACACGAAGTACACTGCTGAGGCGCTTACCAGCACTATCCCTAGCGCTAGGGTGAAGCCCATCTCCCTCATTGCCCACATTGTCGTCAATATTAGGGAGGCGTAAGTCGTCGCTAGGATGGCCGCTAAGCCCATCACGACGTTGTCGGCTGAGGCTGCAGCTACTGCTAGGGCTTCCCTAGGTGGTCTGCGTTCGTACTCGTCCCTCGCCCTCACCAGGTAGAAGCTGTTGTAGTCTATGCCGACACCCAGCAGGATGTTGAGCACCACCATCGGGAGGAACCACAACATAGGCTTGTTGAACACGTAGTGGAATAGGTTAGTTGATAGCCATATGCTCCACACGGTGCCTAAGTATATGGTGGTCATAGTTGCTGCCGCGGCAGGCAAGCCCTTAAGCGTGGGGAGCAGGGACAGGAACATCAGCACGATAGCTATGGGCAGTATCTTGTGCCAGAAGTCCTCGTTAATCATGTCGTCTAGGTCAACCTCCATCGCGGCTAGCCCGCCCACGTACGCTTTACTGATGATGTTAGAGTGCCTGCTTACGAAGTCATTGACTACGTCCCTTACCTTCCTGACTAGGTTTCTCGCCTCACTGCTCTCAGCCAGGTACTTCATCGTGATGGTGAACATCACTGTCCTATTGTCGCTGGAGACGTACTTCGTGCCGTTGAACATCGTGACTTCACTCATCGTTAGATTACTTAGCTTCTCGCCGAAGGGCATCGTCGGTGAGTAGACAGCCTTAACTCCTTCGAGGCCCGCTAGTCTCTCACTTAGCTCCTCAATGAGGGAAAGGGTTGAGTTACTGAAGGGCTCCTTAAGCTCCAGCAAGACGTATGTCGGCGTGGTTAGTGACGCGCCGAACTTCTCTTCCATGAGCGTTAACGCTGATGCCTCCTGGCTTCCCTGTGGTAGGTAGAGCTTTATGTCGTGGCTACCGCTGAAGCTCATGAATGCCTGTGTGGCAGGCACTCCTAGGAGGGCAGCGATAATCACCACTATTACGGCGTACTTCGTCACTTTCGATACTACCTTGCTGACATCGACCCCCGCTTCTTTCCTAGGTCTCGGTATCCTCGGCCACCAGAACTTCTTGCTGCTACCGAATTCAGCGGCTAGTGCCGGGACCAGCGTCAGTGACGCTGCCAGCACAGCTACGACCGCGATGGGTATGACGACACCCATGACCCTCAGGAACGGGAAGTCCCACGCTATCATGAAGGATGCGAATGCCACTATGTCGGTTAGGGCTGAGGCCATCACCGCGTCAAACGCCCTCCTCAGCGCTTCAGCGGCGGCTTCCCTACGTCCCATACCCTCCGTTAAGTACTCCTTGAATCTGTAGAGGTAGTAGGTGGAGTAATCTATCCCTAGCCCAAGGGCGGTGGTGGTCATGAGTACTCTAGCCCAACTCGTTATTGACATGACGCCGGACGCTATCACGTAGACTATGGCTGAAGCCGCGATTATTGCGGTGCCTATGCTTACGAACGGCATTAGCGTGGCGGCCACACTCCCAATCACTATGAAGAGCACTATTAAGGCACCGATGATGCTGACCTTATTGACCGTCGAGACGTCCCTCTCACCGTAGTGCTTGAGCTCCTCCTTACTAACCACCTCACCCGTCACGTACACCTTAACGCTACTGAAGTGCTTACCGAACGCCTCCCTAGCTAGATCCCTGACCTTAAGGGCGTTCTCGTACTTCTCCTCGTCATTCCCGCCCTTAACGTACGTTATTATGGCTAAGGTACTGTTGTCGTCACTCTTAAGCATGCTCACGTATGTCTTAGCGCGCTTCAGGATCTCCTCAGAGATCTCAGTGGCTACGGGCTTGACGTCCACATAGGTGATAGCCTCTAGACTATCCCTGTGGGTGAAGGCAATGCTCACTAACTCATCGATGCTTAGGTTCTTAGCTACGTACCTTGCTTTCTCGTTACTCTTCATAAAGTCATTTATTATTGACTGAAGCTCCTCCTTAACGACGGACTCTAGGAGGGTTTTTCTGCATGGATAATTCCTAGCCACTGCCTCAGCTATGCGCAGTGACGCGTCCTTTAAACGCTCTGCCAGATCCTTCGGTACGCCTTTACTGGTTAGGTTCGTGACTAGGTTGCTTACGTGTTCCTTAACCCCCTTAAGGAACAAGTCCTCCGCTATGGACTTGACGCTACTGTTATTTGCTACGGCGTCATACACCTCACTAATAACTTCCTTCATGTTGACCCCGCTCGGGAGGTACTTGCTAGCGTTGTTGCCTGCCGTTGAGAGCAACACATTGATTACGGTGCCCTTCAGGTTGGAGCCATTAAGTATTGCGTCCGGGTCGCGTAGGGCGGCATTAACCACTGCCTTGATTAGGTCAGTGACGTTAACGTTTGGTGGGAGTGAGGATGCGTTGATCGCCTTCACCGCCTCGCTGAGGGTTACGTTCCTAACGAGTTCCTTCGCTATGCTGTCAAGCACTGTTGCTGATCCCCCACTCTCATAGATGCGCTTAATGATCGCCGGGCTTATGTGCGGTTCTTTCTCTCTAGCGTTGCTTTGGTTGCTTGTCATTAGCTCAGTTGATACGGACACTACCGCGTACTCGAGTAGCGTCGCGTTTCTGATCAACGTGCCTGTTGCCTGTGGGTCGTCCTTAAGTACCGTATCCACTACCGCTCCCAGCAACCCCTGCGGCATTGACTTACCCGCGTGTTGCTTTAGGGCCTCGACCAGTAAGTTCCTAATCATGTCCTTCGTCACGCCACGCACTAGTAGCTCCCTAAGTAACGCCTCGGCGTTAGGCATGCTTGCTAGGGGCGATCCCTCCTTCTTCATAATATTGAGGGCTGTGGAGACGGTCGCGTTAATTAACTTGTCCTCTGCGGGGTTGGGTCCGAGGTTAATCGCGGTCGTCAGTAGGGCGGCTAGTTCCTGGCTGTTCCCTTGAGGCGTGCTTTGGGTTGCTTGCATCAAGACGCTTGGTAGGGCTTTGAGGGCCTCCTCAGCCAGCCCATCTATCATCGCGTAGACCTCGTCCTGATTTAGGGTGTTATAGGCGTAGATTATTGCCGCTTTACTTCCTTTGACCTGGTCTACGGAGGTGATTACGTGGAGGAAGACCGCCCCGTACGCCCTCGCCAGCATCCGCGCGGTGTCTCCCTTACCCTCTGTTGCCTCCTCAATAATCTTGGCTGTGAGGTTAGCTAGTAGCTGGTCGCTCACAGCCTGCGGGCCCATCACCTTGACCAGCGGGTACGTCGCGTTGAAGACCACGTACATTAGCTTCGGGTCAACACTACCTACCCTTGAGTTACCCGTAGCGTTCTCGACCACGTACACATCCCTAGGCGTGAGTTTCCCTGTCTCGTAGGCCTTCGTTTCCGTGGTTAGGTAGTAGTAGGTGCGTGTGACGTCGAAGAACGTTTTGGCGTAGGCGCCCTTCATGCCGTAGACCGCCTTATTCAGAGTCGCTAGGTTCTGCTCGAGCCTCTCAAGCATGGTTCTCGCTTGCGTGAGGTTCTTAACCATCGCGACGTACGCGGCGTCAGTTGAGTTAAGTACGTCCCTGAGCTTCATTAGCTCATTATACGTTTTGCTGAGGTTGCTACGTGCTTTGATGTAGGCTGTCGCTACCTGCGTTAGGGACTCGTTCACTAGCTTAACGCCCTTAGCTGTCGCGTTAAGCATCCCTAGTACCTTGACGAAGGACTCATTCATTGCCTTGGCTGAGTCCCAGAGTACCTTACTTAGGTTAGCTACCTCCTTAGTGATGTTTAGGGCTATCCTATAGGATGTGTCGTTGAGCTCGTCCATCACGTCGTAGTATGAGGTCATATTATCCACGTACTTACCCACCACCTCATCCTTCAGGCGCAGGTATGCCTGCCTGGCCTCAGGGCTTCCAGCGTTAATCCCTGTGATCAAGAGTATCGTTCTATTACCTCCCAGTGCCGAGATGCCGAATTCCTCCTTGAGCACATCATTAGCTTTCACAGACTCAACGTTCGTTGGCAGGAACTGCGTTTCCTCGTACCTCAACACCTTATCGAGGTTCATGGCTAGCGGTGCTGAGAGTATTAGAGCGACCACCCACACGGCAATGACGACCTTCGAATGCCTTACGATCCAGTTCGCCGCGCCCATATCTCGCACCCCATCATGTTGTTCCTCGATATGTTTGTTTCAGACATATTGGTTAGCGAACCCTTAATAAGGTTTTACCCGATAAGTAACTTGTGAAGAGGAGTGACACAGGCGAGTAATGCTTCCCTCAGGAAAAGCATTGTGAAGGAAGTCTTCACGACCCCCGGCAAGAACCTCATACTAGTTATATTAGCGGTTAAGGGGGAGATGCACGGTTACGAGCTACTCAAGGAAATAGAGAACATAACCATGGGCTTATGGAGACCTTCGCACGGGCACCTATACACGCTACTCAACAAGATGGTTGAGGAAGGCCTCCTCAAGGCTAAGGAGGAGTTCAGAGGCAGAATAAGGAGGGTTAAGTACACGTTGACTAAGAAGGGCTTAGAGCGCCTAGCGATAGCTAACGAGGTGCTCCTGAGGATACTATACAACATAGTTAGGACACATGAGTTACTACGCGTTAAACTCAAGGAAATGATGGAGACCCAGCAACCTCAGATGTCTAAGGAAGTAATAGAGGATTACTTAAGCCTCCTAAAGCAGATAAGGGACATTTTGGACGACAGGATATCGTACCTTGAGGACATGATGTTAAGGAGCACGCAGTAACGTGGGGGAGGGGAAGGGACTCCAATTTTAAATGTAATTCGCTGTCCCTTACATAGCGTAGTATACGGGAGTAAGAAGTGAGTGTAGTTAACCCCGCCCCCCGAGCACTTGCCTGCTGCGCGTATACCGCAGCATTCTTCGCGGTTACGGCGGCCTTAGGGATAGCTGAGGGGGCGTCAGTGCTTGGTTGGTGCGGGCTTGCTGGCCTAGTAGTCTTGGCGGTGGCGATGCTTATTGACCATCCGTACGCCGCGTTCGCCGTGATAGCGTCGTACTTAGTTACGTCGTTAGTAGCTGCTGTGCTTGGTGACGTCATGTATGCTGTGGCCGGTATGAGCGGCACTGCCCTCTACCTGGCGGCGATTAAGGCGGTGGAGACCGAGGCTGGTTGGGAGGGACGTCAGCATCGCTGAGCCAGCCAGCAAAGTGACGTGTGCGCTTAAGACAGCACTTAACCTCAGCTACATTTATGGGTTTAGATTCCTTAGTTAGGATTAGGGAGTGTGTTTTGATTAGGGTTAGGGTTGAGGTCTTCGGCACTCTCCGCGATAAGTTGGGGTGGAGGGAGAAGGTGCTGGAGCTGCCGCTTAATAACGCCACCCTTGCAGACGTCCTCAACGCGCTACCCGACCTTAAGCAGTACGTGGTTAGGGATGGAGACATAGCTGAGGGCTTCCTCGTATTCATTAACGGGATACACGCTCAGTTCAGGGGGAAGCTCAGGGCTAGGGTGAGGGACGGCGATGAAGTAGCTGTTTTCCCGCCCGGTGCCGGTGGTTGAGAGTGAGCGGTAATCCTAATAATACTGTTCGAGTCATTCCTTTGGGTGCTTCCGAGTGTTATGTGGGGGAGCTATTGAGGTTCGAAAGGTTTTCACTGAGGATACGGTAGGGAAGGAAGTGACTGTGAGGGGCTGGGTTCACCGCGTATTCAAGGTCGGCGGAAAGGTCTTCGCGTGGGTCAGGGACCCGACAGGCGTTGTTCAGGTGGTCTTCGAGAAGTCCTCCCTCCCCGAGGGAACGTGGCCTCAGGTCAAGAAACTCACCAGGGAGTCCAGCCTAGAAGTTAGAGGGGTTGTTAGGGAGGATCCTAGGGCGCCAGGCGGTAGGGAAGTACTCGCTAAGGCCCTTAAGGTGTACGGGTTCTCACCACCCTTCCCGATAAGGGGTAAGGAGGAGATAGAGTTCCTCCTCGACATCAGGCACTTATGGCTCAGGTCACGTCGAATGACCGCCATAATGAAGATAAAGCACACCATACTCAAAGCCCTCCGGGAGTGGTTGCTGAGGGAGGGATGGTGGGAGGTAACCCCGCCAATACTGACGGGCTCCGCTGTGGAGGGCGGGGCAACGCTGTTCGAGGTGAAGTACTTTGATAAGAAAGCCTACCTGAGTCAATCAGCGCAACTCTACTTAGAGGTGCTGATATACTCCCTCGGCAAGGTGTGGTCTCTCACCCCATCATTCAGGGCTGAGAAGTCCAGAACTAGGAGGCACCTCAGCGAATACTGGCACCTAGAGATTGAGGGTGCATGGTACGACATGGAAGACACGATGAAGGTTGCTGAGGAGATGGTAGCATACGCCGTAAGGAAGGTTCTCGAGGAGAGGAGGGAAGAGCTCGAGTTCCTTGGGAGGGACGTAAGTAAGTTGGAGCCCGCCCTTGAGACGCCCTACCCGAGGATAACGTATGACGATGCCATCGGGAGGCTCAAGGCTAAGGGCTTCAACATAGAGTGGGGCGACGACCTAGGGGCTGACGAGGAGCGCGCATTAACGCAGGACTTCAAGAAGCCGTTCTTCGTCACTCACTTCCCGAAGCACATCAAGGCGTTCTACATGAAGCCAGACCCGAAAAGGCCTGAGGTGGTGCTGGGCTACGACCTACTAGCGCCTGAAGGATACGGTGAAATCATTGGAGGCTCGCAGAGGGAGGACGACTACGACAAGCTCCTGCAACGCATTAAGGAGGAAGGCCTCAACCCCAAGGATTACGAGTGGTACCTCGACTTAAGGAAGTACGGCACGGTACCTCACTCGGGCTTCGGGCTGGGTGTAGAGAGGCTCGTAATGTGGGTGGCTGGCTTAGATCACATAAGGGACGCCACGCCCTTCCCAAGGTGGAGGGGGAGAATATACCCGTGAATGATGAGGGATTAACATTACTCTAACTCAAGCTTAACGGCTATTACGTCCATACCCTCGTAAGCAGTAAATATCTTCTCGAGCATCTTGGCCTTCTGTAGGTGATTCATCACACCGCCCACAGCTAACCTCCTGCAGACCTTACTGAACACGTACATGCCGAAGAAGAGTATTGATCCAACGACCCTATCGTAGAGGTCGGTCACGATCATGAAGGCGTCCTCCCCACCCAGCATCTCCACCTCGTCACGGCTGACGTCCCTGAAGTCCTTCCTGAACATTACGGTGTAGTGAGCGGACGTCACAACAAAATAGTACTCCTCAGTGATTTTCGCAACCACCATAATGTCGAGGTCGCAGTTCCTTACGTCGTAAGGGCTTAGGGCGTTTTCCAAGCACATCTCGTCATACTTGAGTCCATAAATCATTATCTCCTTCAACTCCACCTCAGGAAGGCTTAACGCCTTAGCTATTAGACCCTTAACGGTACCCACGGACTTAATCACAAACTCACGGAAGTCCGGGCCTAAATCAGAAAGTTGAGCCTCAATTATCTCCAAAGGCTACGTCACCTACTATAATTAAAGGAAGCGTTCTTCTAATAAGGCTTTGTTGACATATTAATCAGTAAAAACAGAGTCCACTGAAGTCGTAGTTAGAACACATACAAGAAAATTTTCTCATTAAGAGAGTAAGAATCTTGAAGAGAATAATATATTCATTAGCTCAATGAACCAGTATGCGGGGATCGTGAAGTAAGACAATTTAGGTTAGAACCCGCTCCGTTTATAGGGTTAACGAGCTTAAAGGACTAGGGAACCCCATGCTACTAGATGAGCTGTGCAGGGAAATTACCTTAATTGCTAGGGGTATTAGAGCTGTGAGTGCAGGTGCCGGCGTAAGGTACACTTTCGCAGTTACGGTGTCCTCGAGGAGGAGATTCCTAGGGATGGCGTACACGCCTATTGAGGACCTAACACACGGTGACTCCGAGGCTATGCTAGAAGCTTATGAGGTGCTCAAGGAAGGGCGTAACCCATGCTTACTTGCCGAGAGCCCTTACCCGTTAGTTAAGTCCTTGCTAGTTGCGTACCTGAATTCATTAACAGCACATGTTTACGAACCACCCTCAAATGCTGTGGGAGTGGACGTACTTGATGTCATGAGGTTCAGTGAGCAGGACGTTGTCGCCGTGGTGGGTTACATAGGCCCCGTGATTAAGGGGTTAGCAGGTAAGGTTAAGGAGATTATCGTCCTTGAAAGGAACCCTAGGAGAAGGGGACAGGCACTGCCCGATGTTTCGGCTCCTCGAGCACTTAAGAGGGCGACCAAAGTCATAGTCACTGGCGCGACGCTAGTGAATGACACTATAGACTTAATACTAGAGCACAGCACTAACGCCGAGGCAGTAGCGCTGGTGGGTGCGACAGCAAGCCTTCACCCAGAACCCCTATTTCGAAGGGGCGTTAGCGTCGTCGCGGGCTTCAGGGTCTTACCAAGCAATATTGAGGAGGTCATTAAGGCCCTCACACTAGGGGGAGGGACTGGGGAGGTATACAGGTACGGCTATAAGTACACGGTTACTCGCCGCTCAAGTACTTGAGTAGCTTCCTAAGCCTCCATGCCTCGAAGACTGTGTAGAGCGCGAACCCTAGTGAGGCTATGATCAACACAGGGTCCGTCACATTAGCTAGGAGTGCGTAGGTAGCTATGAATACAGCGTACCCTATGGCTACGGGAACTAACCTAGGTACTGGGGTGTTAAATACGAAGACATAGCCAGCGAATAGGGGGTTATCGGGCTTTACTGCCTCGTACTTTCCGTCAGGCAACTGGCGGACCAGGCCAGACGCCCTCAACCTATCTAGGTGGTACTTAACCGTTGACGCTGACTTAAGGCCCACGGCATGCTGTATCTCCCTAACACCCATGGGCGAACCCTTGCTAAGCATTATCATGTATATCTTGAAGGCAGTCCCCGTCACAGGCTTACTGAATCCCCTCCTCTTGTTAGTCAAGTACCTTCGCCCACCTCCATTCTATTACTGCCGCGTCATATAAAGCCGTGTTAGGGCTCATCAACCAATGTTGGGTGTCGCCTCATCTCTCACGCCCTCCTTATCACTAAGTAAGCTACTACACCAGCAATGAGCGCTAAGCCTAGAGCGAGAGTGAGGGCTAGTGCTCTAGGGAACGCTGTGAGGGGTGGGGAAGTGCTTGCGGTGCTGGCTAGGGTCTCCGAGGATGTACCTGCCCACACCTCACTAGGGCTGGCTTGGGACGGCTTAGTCGTTGTTGACGGTACTGTCGGTATTGTTGCGTACGTAGGGGTACTTACGCTGGGGGCACGTGGAGTGGCTGTGGTCGTGGCCGCGGTAACCGTGGTGACTGTCAGCGCTGTGGTTATGGTTGTGAGCGTTGCTGTCGTGTTTGGGGACTTTACTGATGAGTAGATACCTCTCAGCACCTCCTTAAGGCCCTTGCTCGAGAACACTACCGCCACACTCCTCAACTCGCTCAGGTTCCCTGTGCATGCGGCAAGTAGTGGTTGTAGGGCCTTCTCTAGCTGTTCCTTGCTTAAGTTTTCAGGTACGTATACCTTAATCGTCACGCTGTTGATTAGGATACCGCCTATGACTATGCTGCAGGGTATGGTTACGTTACGCGCCACGTAGCCCTCAAGCATCATCCCCTCCACAGGCTTCTTGAGGCGGAATATCTTTAAGGAACCGTTCTCGCTCACCACTACCACGTAGCCTGCGGTCTCCCCACCCACTACCTGCGTGCTCTGAGGCGGGGTTTCGGCAGGGTAACCAGTGCCAAACACTACCGTTGTCTTCAGTGGCCTTACCTCGACCGCTACTACCTTAACACACTCGCCCTTCACCTTCATTTCTATCTTGCTCGTTACGGGGAGTTCCCTACTAATTATTGCCTGGATGAAGTACTTTCCCTGAGACCACCTGAAGGTCCCGGTGTCCGTACCCACAACCATGTCTGTGAGGGGAGGTGTGAACATTATCGTGGCTTTACCGCTACCTTGAGGGGTTAAGGTGATTAACGCCGTGACTAGGAATTCACCCTCCTTCACCCTCGTCACGCTCAGCATCACGCTCACCAAGACTTCCTGCTTCCTCCCCGTAATCGGGTCACTTACAACTACACTCTTCCCTGCTGTATACGTGCCTAGGAGGCATTCTGAGTTACTACTCGTCAGTGCCGGGGTACCTTGACTCACCGTTAGCGCTGAAGCGGCGGATGCGAGCACAAGCACAGCTAATACCGCGCTGAGGATTACGCCCTTGCTTGCGAGTGCCCCACCAAGCATCTTCTGCAAGGTCTTCACTACCTCCCTAATACTACTTGATGATGTGGTTCTTAATAGTCTAGGGAGTGGAAACGCTTAAGCATGCGGGAAACGAAGGTGTTCGAATCTCTCGAAAACTCCTCAAGTTGCATATGACCGCCAACGTTATTAAGGGGTCTGGCTCTCCACTACTCGTGTGCTGGTGTAAGCATGGTCGAAACAAGTCGGAGGGCTGGCACGCTAGCTGAGGAGGTCTTCAGGAAGTTCGGAACACCCACACTTGTTTTTAGAGGTCAAGTCTTCGAAGTCGATGTTGGTGAGGCTGAAGTCATTACCGTGAGATTCTTGGGGTACGTCGGTACTGGGGCCTCATTCACGGTGTTCTCGGATGGTGACGGAGGATTCAATATATGCGACGTCAGAGTTATTGAAGAACCTAGAGTTAATTACGGTAAGCTCATTAAGGCGGGGATGCTTGAGATAATCACGTGTTCGGAACACCAAAGTCAAGCATGAGTACGGGAACTCAGAATTTTGCTTGAAGCAATCAGACCCTCAATCAGGGAGTAAGTGTAGTAGCTCACTAACTAGTTTCCTGATACGGGCTTCCCCAAGCTCCTCAACAACGCTTAACTCACGTAACGCGTTAATTACTAAGGTCTTCCTCCCTAAATCCACGTACCCCCCAATAACCCATACCGGTGCGTCCAAGTTGAGTGGGGGTATGCCGGATAGCTTTGAGACCTCACCCCACACCCTGCGGACAGCTTTAGGCTTACTCATGATGATCTTAACCGCATCCCTAGGCGTGCTGACGTTAACGTCAATCATTTGCGATAAATACGTCATGAGCGCCACCCTGAAGTCGACTGGGATCGGTAAGTCCTCAGGCAACCTTAACCTCTCGCCCAATGCCCGGAGGCCGTAGTAAGCCATCTTAACCGAGAATACCACTGTCTTAGCTTCTGGGGAGCTACCCAGACACTTAGTTATGCCCGACCTAAACGCCCGTAGGTCACCCTTCAGAGCTAACCCTACGACGTCAGGGCAGGCGCGCAACCTCCTTAACCGCCTTAGCTTCGCGTCAAGGAACCTCCTGTTCCTAAGCGCCGTGAAGTGCTCGACGAGATCAATCACGTCCTCGTAACCCTTGGGGCAACCATGCGCGTGCACGTAACCCGCGAGAGCATTCCAGTACTCCTCACCCTTCATCTCAAGCATATAGGAGACTAACGCATTCACAGCAAGTATGGCGACACACATCCTCCCGCAGAGGTCATGAATTTCCCTAGCAACCATCATTTGCGGGTCATAATCCTCGAATACCCGCACACCATTAATCCCTAGCTCCTTGAAGGCTTCAGCAACCGCGCGTACCCTCTCGAATCTCGTGGTTAAGGCCAAGATCCTTCACCCCGGTTACCTAGTCTGATATAGCATTAAGTGCGTTGACGTGACTCTGCTGAACCATTAGCTATAACTAAGTGGGTTATAGTGATGCTTGATGCTTAACAAACCGAAACAACTAAAATATACGGAGTTTTGAAAGAGGGAAAAACTACTTTGGTTCGTTACTCCTTGATTAGGCCCTTCTTCTTTAGCTCTTCAATCTCTTTCTTGCTGAGGAACCTCACTACCCTTATTCCGGTCTCAGGGCTAGTCCCTACGACTGCCCACCTTCCGTTCTTCATTTTCTGGAAGGTCGGGTTCTGTATCTTTACCTTCTTCTTGGCCTTTACGTCAAACGCATACCACTCGGCCATGGTTTTTCACCCATCATAATTATTGTATGCGGGATATATAAATTCGTCGCCCATATCTCAGGTATTACGCGTAGAAAATTATTATTAATAATTTCAGAACATATCTTGTCAGGACCTTAGGGTGCTTCCGTAAAATCTATTAATGAATAGTTTCGGGAATCATGTCATACACCATGCATGCAGGCGTGGAGTACGCTACCGCAACCACACTATTTCCACCATAAAACATCATGAAAATCATTTACGATCCCACCGAAGGGGGAAGTGAATAGCTGAACACACAAACGTGATGTGGTCGGCCAGGGGAACCCGCAATCATTCCGGGCCCCGCGGCCCCGTCCTGCGGGTGTCGCGGGCTTCCGTGAAATCCGTTGTTTAAGGATTATTTAAGGATTGAAGCTGTGCTCCCTGCTGAACGTCAACGCACTCTAGAGGCCCGAGTACCCTGGAGTAACTCCTCAGGTCCTTCTCCGTAGCTATGAGTACCTGTATCGGTGGTGGTT
>WAOL01000014.1 GCA_015521295.1 Desulfurococcales archaeon | reverse complement strand
CAACGACGTTAACCCCAGAAAGGATTTCATGACCATTAACACTCACAGAGAGGTCCTCAGCAATGACGGCGTGCTCAGACAAGACCCACCCCCTTAGACTTAAGTAGCCCTGCAACACCCCTCGCTACCGCGATCGCGATAACGTGATCCACGAATAGATCCTGCGGGATAAATATCAGCACTGACGCGATGAACAGAGCGATAATGCCGCGGACTCCGAGACCTAACCACGACGAAACCTTCACTGACCACCCATAAAGTGCTGAACCCGGTAACGCGTAGAACGAGAAGACAATGAAGCCGAGAACGTAAGTAGGTAGGATAGCCACGAACGACAAAGCCAGTAACGCCGCGAAATCCTTACCCTTAACCTCACTTAACTCAATACCCCTCCACCTAAGGTAAGCCCTACTCAGCAGGGACATCAGGAAAGCCGATATAACGAAACCCACCAAGTACCCGCCACAGTACCCTAGGATCACTGAAGGGCCGCCAGCAAACCCCGCAGCTAACGGTAAGCCAAGCGCTATTAGCAGTAAGTACAGGAGCATCGCGCCAGCTGCGTAGGCAGGGGGCAGGAGGAGACCCGAAAGAATGACGCCAACGTTCTGCATGGTGTACGGGACAGGCCCCACACTAAAGCGTACCTGCGCCATAACAGCCGTCACGGCACACATTAGGGCAACCATAGTCAAACGATACGCTCCGCCACCCATACCCACTCACATCACCTGAATTAGTTTCAGAAGTTTCCCCTCAAATATGTTTCTATCTCCATTAAAAATCTGAAACTATTTCTCCAAAGAAGGAAGTTGTTTAAACAATTATAACGAAATAATACATTAATAACGTGTACGTGTTCAACTCCTTAATAACTGTCAAGCCACACGATTAGTCAGATTTATTTTACCGTGTTTATAGTGTGCTTGGCGCGGAGGTCTTGGTAGGGATGACCAGAGTCAAGATAGTAAGGTACTCGCCATGGCTCGTCCACTTCAATACGGGGGCATGCAACGGTTGCGACATAGAGGTGCTGGCAGCGATAACACCGCTCTACGACCCGGAGCGCTTCGGCGTTAAGTTAGCTCCCTCAATAAGGCACGGTGATATCCTAGTAGTTACTGGCGGTGTAACGAAGAAGGCCGCGACCCGACTTAAGAGGCTATACGAGCAGATGCCGGAACCTAAGTTCGTGATAGCTGTCGGTGCCTGCGGGTGTTCGGGTGGTGTTTTTTCTGGTAGTTACGCGATGGTTAGTGGTGTGGACAAAGTCGTCCCAGTCGACATGTACGTCCCGGGATGCCCTCCCAGACCCGAAGCAATACTTCACGCTATACTGAAGCTCCTCGAAAAGCTCCAGAGGGCCGAGGTCCCGAAGAGGAGGGCTGAGGAGGTGGCGAGGGCGTGAGTTCCGACCCGCTGGAGATACCTGATGTGTTGAAGCCCATTGAGAACCTCCTCAAGGGAGTGATGATAATGAAGCCAGGCAGGATAGTGGCGCTACTAGAGCCGGGCGACGTAGTTAAGGCGTACGCGGCCCTCAAGGCAAGGTACGGTGAGACAGGCCTTTACTTCTCGACGCTCGTGGCGACGGACCTCAAGGATGAGGGGAAGATAAGGATTGACTACTACATCAATGTTCTCGAGAAGAACCAGTATGTCGTCCTAAGGACCTACGTCCCACGCGACGACCCGAGGATAGAGTCCCTTCTCAAGGAGGCACCTGCCGCACTGCCTGGTGAGTGTGAAGCGTACGACCTCTTGGGGGTTGTCTTCGAAGGTAACCCGCACTTAAGGAGGGCGTTCTTCGTGCCGGAGGAAGTGGCTGAGAAGGGCATATTCCCCTTAAGAAAGGATGCGGGGGTGTGAGGGGGTGACGGAGGAGGTAAGTAAGGCGGATAAGGTAGTCGAGATACCCATGACTGTCGAGATCCCGGTGGGTCCGCAGCACCCGGCGGTCCACGAACCCATACTCATCAAGGTATATGCTGAGGGCGAGTACGTGGTTAAGGCCGAGGCTTACACAGGGTACAACCACAGGGGCGTAGAGAAGCTTGCCGAGAAGAAGACCTTCTACCAAGACATATTCCTTTGCGGTAGGGTCTGCGGGATCTGCAACACGGTGCACGCCGACTGCTACGTCAGGGCGTTAGAGCACATACTTAATAAGGAGCCCCCACCCCGCGCCAAGTACCTAAGGACGCTCGCTATGGAGCTGGAGAGGCTCCACAGCCACATGCTCATTCTCGCCGTTACTGCGGAGATAGTGGGGTTTGACACGCTATTCATGCACATGATGAGGGACAGGGAACTCATAATGAAGGCAAAGGAGATAGTGACCGGGAATAGGGTTCTCGCCGACTACATCATGGTGGGCGGGGTGAGAAGGGACCTTAATTCCGAGAAGATAGATAAGCTCAAGAAAATACTGACTAAGGTCGAGCCAAGGATAAGGTACTACTGGAGGGTCTTCGAGGAGGACGTCACGCTAAACAAGAGGTTAGTTGAGGTCGGGAGGCTAACACCTGCCCAGGTAACTAGCCACGGTTTACTGGGGCCTGTGGCTAGGGCCTCAGGAGTAGCGACGGACTCCAGGTACCACGACGCTTACGACGCCTACGCTGAAGTACCCTTCAGGATAGTCACTAGGAAGGAAGGAGACTGCATGGCTAGGTCACTCGTGAGGTTCGAGGAAATGCAGGTCTCCCTAGAGATCTGCAGGTACATACTCAACCACTTACCGGAGGGCGAGGCAGTGCCTGACGAGCGCAGGCTCCCAAGGAGGTTCCCGGAGGGCGAAGCCTTCACGACCGTTGAGGCGCCGAGGGGTGAGCTAACGTACTACGTTATGAGTAAGGGCGGGGTCAACCCGTACAGAGTTAAGATTAGGACGCCCTCATATAACAACATAATAAATACGGTGCCCTTCTACGTTGGCCACATGATAGCTGACGTCCCAGCAATCCTGGCGAGCTACGACCCATGTATCTCATGTATGGAAAGGGTAGTAGTCATTGATCTACGTAAAGGCATTAGGAAGAAAGTAAGCATGCGTGACTTAGCCAAGGGTGAGGCGTGAATGGCTAAGGTTCCTCTACTAAAGGATGTCCTCAAGCTCATCTTCAGTAAACCAGCAACGATCCAGTACCCTAGGGAGGAGACCCCTGTCGAGCCTGATGCTAGGGGGAGGCAGTACGCTGACCTCAGCAAATGTATTGGGTGCTCGCTATGCATGATTGAGTGCCCTCCGAAAGCCATTAGGATGGAGAAGATACCTGAGGGATATGAAGTTCCAAAGAGGAATGCCAGGAAGATCTACCCGGTTGTCGATTACTTCAAGTGCATCTACTGTTACAGGTGCGTAACGGTCTGCCCAACCAAGGCCTACGTAGTGACTAATGAGTACCGCCTCGCATCCGACGCCCCAGTGAATTCGAGGGAGCTTTCCCTCTCAACGCTTAAGAAGGCGAGCCAAGAACCTAGTCAAGGTGAAGGGGAGGGGTGAGTAAGCAGTGACTGTGAGTGAGTCTGAGGTAATCACGTTCATCATCATCACGCTTCCAATATACATGGCGGCATTCACGCTGTACGCTGTGAGGGCGCTTAAAGGCCCCACGATACCTGACACTGTCCTAGCCATTGACGCCATGACCTACGACCTAGCAGCCTTTCTCGTGGTACTCGCGATTTTCTTCAGGTCGCCAATCCTAATACCCACTGCGATAGTGCTCGCGCTCTGGGTATATGCCCTAGACATCTACGTAGCAAAATACCTCGAGTCGAAGGAGATGGGTGAGTGAGATGACCGTGCCTGCAGGGCTGGACTGGGTCCTCGTAATAATCGGGGAGATAATGATAGCCGTGGGCGTAATAAGTGACCTAATAGCAGCCATAGGCCTGCTGAGGTTCCCTAACTTCTACGTTAGGCTGCATGCTGCGACCATAGGGACGATATGGGGTGCCTTCGTCCCCCTAATAGGTGCGGCCCTTGTCGCGGCCGGCGCCGACTTCCTAGGAAAGTATAGGTGGTTCATGGCTGGCGGCGCCGTCATCACTGCCGTACTGATACTCATCCTAGGTCCGGCAGGTAGCCACGCCCTAGCGAGGGCGGCGCATAGGTCTAAGGCGGCAGTGGTTCAGCCTAAGGTTGTGGATCATCTAGAGGAGGACTCCCGCGTACTCTCGCCCGAGGAGGAAGGCGGGGAGGAAAGTGAGGCTGAGGTTAAGGAGGGTGGTGAGCCGTGATAAGCCCTGAGACACTGGTCTTCGGAGTCCTCGCCGCTCTCGGCCTGATTTCAATGGTAGCTACGTTCATGGCGGTGTTGGAGAGGGACTTACTCAAGGCCGTGCTTTTCTCAGCTGTTCAGAGCACGGCGTACGCCTTCATGTTCTACATACTCATGGCTCCGGACATTCTCCTAGTTTACGTGCCTGTCGCTGTCGGACTCTACCCGGCAGTCATACTTTTCCTCATAAAGAAGACGGAGCGCTTCGAAGGAGGTGAGGAGGAGTGAGGAGGGCATATAAGTACGCGGTCCTCACCGCAATGATCGTGTCAACCCTAGCGTTAGCCCTAGCGGCCTCGGCAGGCGGGCTCGGCTACGCCCTCCCATTCCCGGCAGTAAGGAACCTAGCGTACTGGTACCTTAGGACGACATATAACCCGTTCATGCCTAAATTCACTGCCTCAGCACCGGAAGCGGTCACTGCGATAGTATGGGACTACAGAGGCTTAGACACGCTCTTTGAGACCTCAGTGTTCTTCCTAGCCATAATAGCGAGCATGGCGCTAATGAGGGGCATTGAAGTAAGAGCCCCTGAGTCAATAAACCTCAGTAAGTACGGGATGTCAGCAATAGTCAAGACAGTCACAAGGATAACGGTAGCGATAATACTTGCTGCGTCAGCGTCAATAGCCCTGCACGGTCAGTTAACGCCTGGCGGAGGATTCCAAGGAGGCGCGACCGCCGCGGTAGCCCCCCTAGTCATCATAGTGATATTCTCGCTATACTTCGCTGTTGGTTCCGGAATTAAGAAAAAATCGATGCTCACCCTAAGAACCCTGGGCTTACTTGGCATAGGTGTCACGTCATTTGCGGTAATCGTTGCTGGCTTAATACTCGGTAAGGCAGCGTACGTATTCCAGAATCAACCCAAGGAAGCCGCCCCAATAGGCTTACCATCACATATCTTAGGAGTTCCGATGGGCGGGACTCTCCTCCTCTTTAATATCTTCGAGTTCCTAGCGGTTGCGGCGGGCTTCACTATAGTCTTCCTCCTGCTCTCCGTGCCGGAAGAGAGTGTTAGGAAGGTCTTGGAGGGAGGTGAGGGGCATGATTGACGTGAACGCATTTCTATTCTCGGTACTGGTTTTCAGCTTGATAATGAACCTAGGTATATCGCTCTACGGGATATTCTGGCGTCCAAGCCTAGTGAAGAAGATCATAGCATTAACGATCCTAGGCGATACGGCTAACGTCCTAGCGATAGTCGTGGGTTACAGGGCGTGGATAGCTCCCAACAGACCGCCAATACCGCCCGTACTAACGACCTGGAAGCCGACGGCGGCGGACTTAAGTAAGTTCTCCAGCCTAGCGGTAGATCCCCTGCCACAGGCACTAGTGCTGACGGCAGTAGTCATAGGGTTAGCAGTCACGGTATTCCTAGTGTTCCTGACGATCCAGGTGTATAGGTTGCACGGAACAACGGACGTGAGGAAAATAGCTAAGCTGAAGGGGTGATGAGGGATGGCTGACAGGCTAGTTAAGGCGGTTGGTCCAGCAGTCCTTGCCTTCATAACCTACATAATCTTCAGTGGCTCCGTAACCCCGTATGACTTAGTCACGGCAACCGTAGTTGCTGTGATCGTAGGTCTGCTCGTAGCAAACCTCATGATCCATAACCCGAGGAAGCTACTGCAGGTTCAGAGGCTAGGGTGGCTGATAGTATACGCTATCAGGTACTTCTTCATCGACGAGGTTAAGGCCCACCTGGACGTAATGTCGAGGATAGTTAGACCTTCGATGCCCATAAACCCAGGCATAGTTAGGGTTCCTTACTACGTTGAGAGCGACTACGCCATGACCACCATAGCTAACTCAATAACCAACACGCCCGGCACGGTCGTCGTCGACCTAGACACTGAGAGGAAAATATTCTATGTTCACTGGATCAATGTAAAGGCCCTAGAGGCCGAGAGAACCAGGAAGGAGATCTCGGAAGTTTTTGAGAGGTTCGCTAAGAGGATCTTCGATTAGGGGGTGATGATTCGGTGGAGGCAGGCATCCTGACGATAGGGGCGCTCGCACCGATCTTAGTGGTGCTCGCATTCATACTTCCTCTCCTAGGAATCTTCATAAAGAGGAAGGTATTCTTCCATGCCTACGCCGTGGTAGTGACTGCGTTAATCGCGGCGGCCACGACGTATAACTTGATCGTGGTGTGGAGGGAAGGGCCTCAACTATACGCGTTTGGTGGGTGGCCACCGCCGCTGGGCATTTCTTACGAGGTGGACGCGCTGGGGGCCGTCCTCGGGGCCCTCACAGCGTGGGTGATGCTGTTCATAGCGATCTACAGTTGCTGGTACATGGATAAGGAGACCGGGATACCTTACTACTACACGCTCCTCCTAGGGCTTGAGGCCGGGCTAATAGGGTGCATATACACGGGCGATGCCTTCAACTTATTCGTAATGCTTGAGGTGCTCTCCATAAGCGCGTATGGTCTCGTGGGCTTCCACAGAGGACGTGCGGAAGCCGTGGAGGCGGCGGTTAAGTACGGCATCATAGGCGCGGCAGCAACCACCGTCTACTTCATTGCCCTAGTCTTCATTTACGGGTCCTACGGCACACTGAACATGGCTGACCTAGCCATCAAGGCGAGGGTAATGGCTGTCGCAACACCATTCAGCGGAGGGTACTACGGGAACATAGCGGTTGCTGCCGCACTAGCTGTCGCACTATCACTATGGGTCTTCACGTACAAGTCAGCGCTATTCCCCAACCACTTCTGGCTACCTGACGCCCACCCCGAGGCACCGACGCCGGTGTCGGCCGCCCTCTCGGGCCTCGTAGTGAACATAGGTGCGTACACAGTGATGAGGTTCCTCTACACGATGTTCGGCTCCAACTCCGTATTAACCGTGGCTAAGTACCCGTTTAGGGACATTATTCTTTGGGCACTCCTAATACTAGGCATAGTGTCGGGGCTGGTCGGCGCGTTAATGATGATAGTTCAGGAGGACATCAAGAGGTTACTGGCGTACAGCACGGTCAGCCACGTAGGGTTAGTGTTCATGGGGCTCTCCCTAGGGTTCTCAACCGTGCCCCTAGCGGCGACGCAGGAAGCTCTCACGGCGTCACTCTACCACCTAATAAACCACAGTGTCGGTAAGGCCCTCCTCTTCATGGCCGCAGGCATATTCATAGGTATCGCCGGGACCAGGAAGCTAGACGGTCTAGCGGGCTCAGGGAGGAAAGCACCCTTAGCTACGGCCGCGTTCTTCATAGGTTTCCTCCAGCTCATGGGGTTACCACCCCTCGGAGGGTTCTTCAGCAAGTTCCTCCTCTACTCAGCATTCATGGAGGCCGGAATGCCGATAGTGGCTGTACTCGTCGTGATCATCTCGGCAATATCGGTACTGGGTTACGCGAAGGCAATGTACTCGGTGTGGTTCAGGCCGCCAGCGAAGGAGTTCAAGAACCCTGCTGGAATAACCCTACCTACAGCGGTAGTGCTCTTCCTAGCGGTAGTGTGTGTCGGGTTAGGTATTGCGGCACCCTACCTAACGAGTGCGCTCTCCACAACCATAGCTAACTCACTCATGGGTAAAGGTGTGCTCAGCTACATTCAAGCCTTCCTAAAGACAATAAACTACCTGTCCCCACCATGAGGTGATGCGTGATGGCTGAAGTAATAATAATTGGAACCCCGCTTGAAACCCTCGTTCTCTTCGCGTTAATGGGGCTAGCCGCAGTGGTGGCTGCCCTAATATACCTAGCGCTAAGGCCTAAGTACGGTAAGCGAAAAGGACAGGCAGAGGAACCCTACCTAAGCGGTGAGGGCCCGGAGATAGTCAGGAGGTCTGAGGCACCGTCACCTTCCCTCTTCTGGGGCTTCATACTGGGGTACTTCAGGAGGCTATACGTATTCCTGAGGGACTACATGCACACGGGGAAGCTAAGTGACTGGGCAGCGTACATGGCTGGTTGGTTAGGCTTGGCTGGGGCATTAGCGCTCATAGTGTCAATATACGCGCTTATTTGGGGGTGGCCGTGAAATGATGGACGCGGTAACGGTAGCGTTACTAGTAATTGCTGCGCTGGTGTTCCCCGGCCTACTATTTCTCTTCGTACTATCAATGCTTACCGAGTGGTGGGAGAGGAAGATAGTTGCTAGGGCTCAGGCAAGGATGGGGCCATCATACGTTGGCCCTGTAGGTGTGCTGCAACCCTTCGCGGACTTCATTAAGTTACTGAGCGTGAAGGAGGAGATAAGGCAGAAGTTCGCCACCCCAGGCGTCGCTAAGGCATTCGCGTTCGCCGCAATTGGTGCGTTATCAGCCACCCTATTAATGCTTCCCCTATCCCCTGTGAGGCTAGCGGCGAGCTACGACATCATAGTGCTCTCATACATTTGCTGTGTATGGGTCCCCTTCGCGGTCGCGGTGATGGGGATGTCCTTCCCTAACCCATTCACCGGTGCGGGCGTATCAAGGTTCCTGACACTCTACGCCGTATGCGAGCCAGCGTTCTTCGCAGCCATACTAGTGCCCGTAGCGCTAACAACGAACGTTGTGGGAACACCACTCCCGTACTCCGTGCTATTCACTGCCCAATACTCCTGGAAGCTGTGGCTCAACCCAGCAACAGCTGTCGTGATGATCATAGCGCTCGGTGCGGCTGCGGTAGCAACGCAGGCTAAGGCGATGGCACACCCATTCAACATACCGGAGGCTGAACAGGAGTTAATTGCAGGTCACATGACGGAGTTCTCAGGCCAGATACTCGCGCTGAACAACCTAATACACGATGCCGACATCGCGGTCTCAGCACTACTGATAACGTACTTCTTCCTCGGAGGGCCCTACCCGTTCCCGCACCTATCAGTGCCTGGCGTGATCCTAATGATAGTTAAGTACGTTGCGGTAGTGACGGTGGTATCGATAATTAAGGCGTCCTTCGGCAGGTTCAGGATAGAGCAGGGCGTCGCTGTTCTCGTGAAGTATTCACTAATCCCAGCAGTGATAGCGTTACTAGCGGCAATGTTCCTCTCAGCCTACCCCGTCCTCGCTGCAGGAGCTTAACGCCTTCGCGAGGACATTAACTAGTTTTTCAACCCCCTTCATCACCTCAGGACTCAGTTCCTCACCGAAGTCGAGGTTCTTCGCGACGACGCCGAGCACGTACACTTCCTCACAACACCCGAGCGCGCGTAGGTACTTAACCATCATGCTTAACGGCACATTATGTGTTGTGGCGAGGAAGCCCTCAACAACGTCCTCAAGCTTAGCGATGATGACCTCACCCGCCTCACTACCCTCAGTCATTAAGACAGCATCAACTACCACTAACCGCCTGGGTCGCTCCTCAGCGATCCTATCAACACAGGTCTCAAGCCCGAACTCACACTCAATCATGCGTACCTGACTCCGAATTCCGAGTCCCTTGAGCCTACGGCAAACCTCGAGCCCCGCCCTATCATCGCTCCGCAACTCCGTACCTACGCAAGCAATGAGGACGGAGTCGCTACACACTAACTTAGTGACTTCCTGCTTTACGTCGCCCACCGCAGTGCCCGTACTCCTCTTCAGCTAGGGTTTAAAGAGGCTTGCTTAACTATGCTTAAGCCTAGACATTCAGATATAAACAAGTTTAAATTAAGTTCAAGCAAAATAATAACGGCAGGTAAGGCAAGTGACCGCGCAGGGAATCACGATCGATCCGATCCAAGTCAACTTAACGGCAACCATCAATGAACCGAAGAACGTGTTAGTCAGGGTTAAGGAATTACCGCAGATAATATCAGGCGAGGGCATATGAGAAAGTAAGGCGTAACGTACAATGAGGTACTTAAGCATATAAGGTAATGAGTTAAGCAAGTGCGATATGTGGGTGAGTTTAGTTTTTGCTTCGTTTTAGCTAAAAATCCTTACACAGCTAGTTCCACACCGCTGGCCTTGCTTATTCGTAGCAGCTCGGCTAGCCCGAACCCCAGTATCACCCATCCAAGGGCGAAAAGTGCTGTAGCTACTGTGAAGGGGTACTTGAAGTACGGCGCGTACGCGGTCACCACATATCCTAATCCCATAGACGTCGATATCCAGAGGGACTGTATTGTTGGAACGGCCACTGACCTGGTGTCCTCAGCGCTCTTCATGCTTATGATTACCAGGTATATGGCTGATGAGGCCGCTATTATTCCGCCCAGCGTCAGTGCTAGGTAGAACCCCCTGTAGTTTCCTGCCGCGAACCCTAGACCTATGGTAACTAGGCCTAGTACGAGCATCGCGGCCACGGCCTTGAGTGCCTCTGACTTCAGGTTCATAACCTGCACCCCCTTAGAACCCGGTTTCTTTTTCCACCCATTCACCGATCCCCCAAGGCATGCCTGCCTTGTGGAGGGCCGTTATCAGCACTATGTAAGTTATGAACGCCACTATGATGCCGTTGATTACGGGTGCCCCCATACCGGTAGTTGATGTGTACCATGCTATGGCACCGCCTAAGGCGACAGCGATGATTCCAGGTATGTTTATGGCGTAGTACTTCGTTCCTGGGCCGAACCTGTAGCGCTCTCTCGGGTTCTTGAGTCCCAGCACGAAGGGTCTAAAGATGTAGAAGTCAGCTATTATTACGGCACCGACTGGCGGTATGAAGTACCCTAACATCATCGCGAAGTTTATGAATGGCTGTAGGCTCATGCCCCATAGCCCGGCCCAGAGACCAGCGATTAAAGTGCCTATCACGCCGAGTATGACTACCCATGCCCTCTTGTTTAGCTTCCCGGTGGTGTTTATCCAGGCTAGTGCGGCACTCCATAAGTTATTGTCGTTAGTTGTCCACTGCCCAAGTATGGCGAGGAGTAGGGCGCCTAGCCCTAACCCTATCTGTGCTATCGCAACTATCACGTTGGGTGAGCCGGTCAGTAACGTCATCACGCCGCCGGCGAAGAGCAGGGCGGTCATAAAGAATATCACGTGCGTTGCCCACGCCACGGAGCCTGACCAAGGCTTCCTCCCGTACCTAGCAACATCGGAAGTTATCACAGAGCCTGCCGCATACACTCCCACTACGTAAGTTATGCCAGCCCCTATCGGGGCTATTACCTCGGGCCTCACAGCCCATATCTTGCTGAACCCTCCCGCTAGATCCACGGAGGCAAAGAACCCTATCACGACTAAGGTGTACCAGAACGGCACGGTTACGTAGCTGAGTATGGCCATCGCGCGGAACCCGTAGTAAGCGGTCACCATCATCAGTAAGCCTCCCCAGATCGAGGCAGCAGCTATGGAAGTTAGCGGGTGGTTAGGGTAGATCACGTTCACTGTGAGACCGAATAACCAGGTCTCAACAGCGAACCACACCACGAGCGGTATGGCTGACACTATCACGTTACCTGCGAGAGACCCTAAACGCCCTAGTGGGTACCTCAGTATCATGTACGTGTTAGCGCGTGTTGAGCCACCTACGTAAGCTATTAGCCCTCCGAATATCGCTAACACGATGTTACCAAGTATTGCTACCTCAAGCATGGTTACGGCATCATACATCTTCGCCAGCGCGGAACCAGCAAAGATCGCCGCGACTACGGCTAGGACACCCATGTAGATCATGAATATGTTTAGCGTTGACTTAGTGTGCTCCTCCGGCACAGTTAGGGTTGCAAAGTCCCCATACACATCCTTACCACTGGCCTCACCCACGGCCATCACCTTGGGAAATGATGTTCAGTTTATACTCTTTAAATATTATTAAACAAAAACATTGTAAAAATTTGGCGATTTTATAGAACTATTTATTCGTTTACGCGGTAATTTAATATAATTGTTTACA
>WAOL01000013.1 GCA_015521295.1 Desulfurococcales archaeon | reverse complement strand
TACTGGTGGTTGCTGGCCTAGCCATACCGAAGAACGCACCTAACCCGCAAGCGGCGTGGAAACTTATTGATTACCTAACACAGCCGAGCACGCAGGTTGAGGTGCTGAAGAAGACAGGATTCTTCCCGACCGTGCAGGAAGCGTCTAAGAGCATCCCAAGCGGGTCACTCAAGGTGCTTGCTGAGGGTGTTAACGCCCAGCTAAACGCTCCGAACGCCATCGTCGCGATGATCCCGAGTCTTGGGTCAAAAGGTGGTGACTTCAAGAGCATATACATAACGGCGTTCCAGAGGATAGTGCTTCAGGGACAGGACATTCAGAAGGTGTTGGGTGAGTTAGGTCCGCAGCTAATGAATCTATTCAAGGAAACGGGTGCCCCACTACCACCTCCTGACTCCGGTTAAGGGGTGTAATTATTGGCTAGCGGCGGCCAAAACCGAAAAAACTTTTCCATTGTTGAGAAGTACCTTCCCTACTTCCTCATCGCTCCCGCACTCTCTTACCTTCTATTCTTCATAGGTTACCCCCTCTCACAAGCCGTTATTTTAGCGTTCACGGATAGTCAAGGACGCTTCACCCTAGCGCACGTTAATTACTTACTTTATTCTCCCCAATCAATGTTCTACGACGCTCTCAAGGACACGTTGTTGCTAGCGGCGGTAATTATACCGATTCAAGTAATAATTGCTTTGGGCCTATCCCTCCTCCTAAGCACTAGCTTCGTTGGAAGGGATCTGGCGCTCTACATAGTCATAATTCCGTTAACAATAAGTGACGTGGCAGGCGGTCTGATATGGTACTCGATGCTGTCAACTAATGGGTTCTTCAATAAGTTCCTAATGGCTGCGGGCTTAATCCACTCTCCCATACATTTCTTTGGCTATCAGTATAGGGCTATGGAGTTCCTAGCAATAGTACTTGCTGAGGTCTGGAGGGCGACAGCCATAGTCTTCGTGATTCTCTTCGCTGGCCTCCAAATGATTAGCAAGGAGTACTTGGAAGCGGCGGAGGTCTTCGGCGCGGGCACTTGGGTTAAGGTAAGGCACATAATATTTCCAATGCTTAAACCTAGCCTACAGTCAGCCCTACTAATAAGGACGCTCTTCGCCTTCCAGGTATTCGGGGTAGTAATGGTGTTGGCTGGGAGGGATATCCCTGTCCTCGCTGGTGAGGCATACTATGAGCAGACTGAGCTGTATCACTATGGGGTAGCAGCACTCTACGCCCTCATAATAGCGGCGATCTCCGTAGTCGTTGGCTACATTTACATCAAGATGTTCAAAGCCCAGTACATTAGGGAGGTGAGTGCAGGGTGAGCGGTTCGGACATAGGGGAGAAACCGCCGGTAAGGTACTACTTATCGAGGCTACTTTTCGCGGGGATAGTCCTAATAACGTGCTCCTGGGTGCTGCTCCCCATAGTGATGTCGATTCTGTATGCCTTCTCAACCCCGAAGGACTTCTACAGTCCCACCGAGGTCATACCGCTTCACTACACTTTCGCTAACATTAAGAAGTTGCTTGACTTAGGTGCGGCACAGGCAACCATGAATAGCGTGATAGTGGCGTGCATGACGGTGGCCTTCAGTTTCATCCTAGGGCTACCGGCTGGCTACGCATTCGCTAGGTTTGCGTTCAAGGGTAAAGACTCACTTAAATTATTAATAATAGGGTTAAGGATGTTCCCAATGCTCATCATAGCCGTGCCCTTAGTCACTCTTTACATTAGGTTAGGGCTTAATGACACTCTGCTGGGCGTGGCGCTAGCCCACACCACGATGGCACTGCCCTTCGTCATACTAATAACGTCAAGCATATTCGTGAGCGTGCCGATAGAACTTGAGGAGGCTGCATTCGTGTTCGGTCTCGACAGGACGCAGACATTCTTCAGGATCACCCTGCCCCTGGCGTTGCCGGGCTTAACAGCAGCTGCCATATTCACGTTCATAATGTCATGGAACGAGGTCTTCATGGCGGCCGTACTCACGCTAACGAACAGGACGCTCCCCGCATTCATACTTACCTCAGCCATGGCGGCCCCGGACTTCATTAAGTTCGCGGCCTCATTCATCATGATACTCCCCGCACTCATATTCGTGTTCATAGCTCGCAAGTACTTAATCTCCATGTGGGGGATTACGATCAGGTGAGGTGTCTGACGTGGTGGACGTGAGACTTGTGGGGCTCGTCAAAAGGTTCGGCAAGACCGTGGCCCTCAGGGGCATAGACCTAGAGATCAGGGACGGGGAGTTCGTCGTACTCCTCGGACCCTCAGGTTGCGGTAAGACCACGACCCTAAGG
>WAOL01000012.1 GCA_015521295.1 Desulfurococcales archaeon | reverse complement strand
GAAAGCGGATACTGAGGTAATAACTTCTAGAGGAGTTATCGCTAGCAGTGACTATGTCATACTTATGAAAGCCAAGGAGATCTACGACCTGGCGGGCTCCATAGTCCTCAGGAAGTTCTCAGATCAGATAATGGATCTACTAGGATACCTTAAGCGAAACCTAAATAACCCAAAGAACTAAAACACCAATTGGCGAGGGCCCGTAGCCTAGCCAGGATAGGGCGCCGGCCTTCTAAGCCGGTGGTCCGGGGTTCAAATCCCCGCGGGCCCGCCACACACGATACGCGGGTTCTTAAGGCTACGGGTGCCATGAGATATTGTTCTGACACTCATTAACTCAAGTTTAGTAAAGAATATCCTAATCCTAATGTCCTTGAGTCTCTAGTCATTAAGTAGTGGGGTATATTGGCTGTAGTGCTTGAGTCATTACTGAACTCAGTGGTTTCATTATTACGTTTACTAGGATGTTTGACGCGTAGGCACTTATGCCGCCTAAGAGTAGCAGTAGGCCCATGTAGTACATTACTGTGTGACGGAGTCCTCCATTTGTCATGGTTAGTGCACAGGAGTTTATCACTGTTAACGCTACTGCTGTGCTTAAGCTAAGTAACATTATTATTGGCTGGGGAAGGGCGTAGAACGGTATTAGCGTTTGAATGCTTGATAGTGCCCTAGCAAATATTGTCATTAGGCTCGTTATGAAAGTTATGAGTAGTATGTTCGTTACGTGTAGCGCGTAAACTGAAGTCTCGAATGTTTTGTGGACTTGGAACCTGCGTCTCCTTATCCTGTTTATCATTAGGGAGAGGTCGGAAAGTATTAGACCTACTTTATAGGTGTTGCCTCCGAACTTCAGTGTGTCACTTATTATTTCTGAAGACCTCCTGATGAGCTCGGATGCGCTGCTCTTGGCGAATTCCTTTATGGCTACGCTGAAGCTAATATTATTAGCTAGGAGAGTATGCAGCCTTCTCACGGCTGACGCTATGCGCCCGAAAACCACGCTCGTGAGGGGCTCAATGGCTTTCAGGGGGGACGGTATTATTGAGAGGTTATTGCCATACATACGGACGAAGACGGGGAAGTCCTCATCAACTAGGCGTACGTGATTCTCTATCTTCCTGATCAGATAGCCTGGCGCGAGCAGGAGTAACCCAACTACCGCTATCAAGAGGTACGCATCAATGTTTATGACATAGAATAGGTACATTATAAAGATCCAGAGGCTAGCGGCAACACCCGCAAGTGTAGCCATGAATGGTACCTCAAGCACCTTCTTACGAGCCTTTCCCGCAATCACGAGGAAGTCCTTAGGTAGACCTATGCGAAGCGTGATAAGCACAGCAGCCAAGGCTATGAATGAACCTACGAAGGACACGTAAATAATCGTTAGATCTCCGCCGAAGATTATGGATAGTACAAGTAGGTTAGAGATAACGAATATCACTGAAGTCATAACAGCTGTGTATACCCCTAGAAGTACACGTACAGAGTCCATAACTCTGGAGTATATGTACTCGAACGTATTCATGGAGTTTCTTAACTCGACCTCCATGAATCTCTCGATATCCTCACCGACCTTAACGGCGGCTGCGTACCGCTCCATGAAGTCCTTAAGGTACTTAACTTTCTCGGCATCCCTACTAACTATCATCATTGCGCGCGGGAAGTCGTAGCCATATTCCTTAACTAGAAGGTAAACGCGTTTGAAGAACTTAGCGTACTTACCGTAGATGTTCTCCTTAGATATTGAGCCAACGACATTCACGTTAGACGTCTTGCTCGATGCTACTGAAAGCATGTGTGCCAGCATGAATATGAAGTCGATATCTGGTTCGTACTTCTCCTTCTTTATGCCCAAGAGTTGAGGCATATAGAAAGTAATGAATAACGCGAAGGAAACTGTGCCTAGGATCACATAGTTTGTTGGGTACGGTATCTTAACATACATTACGACGTAGTATACAGCATAAGCAATAATGGATATTGCCAGAGACTTCAGCACAATATCCTTAGGCTTAGATGATTTCATGTTCCTCATAGCAGGGTCCCCGCCCTTAACCTCCTCAGAGCTTCCTCGACACCTAACTCATCAGCCTTCACAACAGCTTTCCACACGTCCCAGTAGTTGAATATCTTACGCCTAACCATTTCCTCTAGGAACGCTCTCCTTAGCTCGAGCTCATCATATATCTCCTTTATCCTGCTCCTAGGTATGCCCTTCATTACCGCTATCTTCTCCTCAAGTAAGTAGCTTGCTCCTCTACCGCTGAATATGAATCTGTCGGTCGACGGATCCCAGACGAAGACCGGCACGGCTAGGATGCTATCAGTTGAGGGGTCATAACCTATTAGCTCGTAGAGCTTAATCATTCTCCTCGCAAGGAACCCTTGCTTTGTGTACACGGCGCTTTGGAACCAAGCAAAGTTCAAGGAATCCATGTTGGTTTTCGGCACGTTTATCGGGTGATTAGTGAGCCTCTGAACAAGTCTGTCAATGTCAGCGGCGTGGAACGTGGAGAGTACGGGGTGACCAGTGTTGTGTAGTGCTATTGGTATTTCTCCTCCAATGAATAACTCTGTTCCGGGTACGGATATATCATAGACATAACCGTTGTACTTCTTTTTCTTCACATCGATGACTTTTAGTAGTGCTATATCGCTTTCCAAGATCCTCTTTGCTCTTTCTAGGAGTCTCCTGGATTCCTCATCAAGGCTCTTCTCGTATTTCTCTATGAATTCTATTACCTTCTTAGCAGTCTTCCTCAAAACAAATCTCTGTTTTCCGTACCTATACCTACGTATAACGTATGTTAAGGCTAGCGGAAGTTTTTTCTCTAAATTATTCCTCTCTATTATCTTGATTAACGGCTTTAGTGGTATCCGATCACTCCAATTCCTAATGTTTTGTCTTGGGAATAATCTTACGTGAATATCATAGTATCTGCCGTATCTTTTATCTTTAATTTCAAACATTTTTGATTCTAAGCCGGCTAGCCTTGCAAGCCATACAAGCTCTACCGCTAGTCTCCTATTCTTCGTAGTGTACACCACTATTCCTCCTCTGACATTAGTTCTCCGGGCATCAGCCACGTAACCCTCAAAGAACCCTCTAATTACGTTAGGCGGTGAACTCCAAAGCTCGCTTGGTACGCGCTTCTCAGTCAATTTTCTACCAACTAAGCTTGCAACAGTATATGCTAGTGGGGCATTGTGCACTTTAACAATATTGTAGGTTTGCCTATCTCTTATTGAAATATTTGCGCCAAGCTTCTTAACGATCCTAATAGTCTTCTCCATTAAGGTTTTTTCACTAGCACCCATGGACATAACTACTACGGGATTCAGTCCATTCTTATACTCGATGCAACCGTCAGCTAAATAAGTGCCCAGAAGGAATGCTATCTCCTTATCCAGAACTAGTTGTCTCTTTAAGGGTTTGCTGCTTCCTATCTTAACATTGTTATTCACTAACCTTACTCTATGGTTATGTTTTCTCAATAAGTCATATACGTCAATAATCTCTAGCTTTCTCTCGTCTGTATGTCTCTTAACAAATGACACAAGTAGGTCGCCTTTCTTTAACCGACTAACAGGTTTAGGAGACACTTCTAATGTGTCTTCATCCAATACGAACACACTATGTGAGCCTGTAGCCTTTAGGACTCCTTTACCTTCATAAGTTATCTCATAGATTTCTGAAGCTCTGTGTCGAAGTACGTACCTCATCTTAGACCACTTTACCCTGCCATTCTTATCCATTGATAACACAGAGTACTTATCAACATGCTTAGGTGTTCTCTCTTCGCCTTCCTCATAGTATTTGTCTACGAATTCTCCTATATTCACGAACTCCACTCTACCTGTTTCGTCATTTCTTACCAGTATTGGCGTGTCCCAGGAAACACTTTGCATTGCTTGGAACGCTATGTTACCCTCAGCTCCACGTATCTCACCGACTATAATGTAGTTAGGTCGCTGTCTGAGGGCGGCCTTGAGTAAGTCGAACATTGTGACGCTGCTTTCTGGCTTACCAGTGTCTCTAGTTAGTTCCCTTGTCCAGTTGGGGTGCGGTACTATGACCTCGGCTGTGTCCTCGATAGACACTATCTTGGCGCTTGGTCTTATGAACACAAGCATAGCTGTTAGTGAGGTCGTCTTGCCGCTGGCTGTCTCGCCACATATGAAGCCGCTCATGCCTTCCCTCAGCAGGATCCACATGTATGCTGCGACCCTAGCGTCGAAGGTGCCCCAGTTTATGAGCTGAGTTACGCTTAGCGGGGTCTTTGACACTTTACGGATCGTGAAGTTAGAGCCTCTTAAGCTAACGTCAGTTCCGTACACTATGTTTATACGTGAACCGTCAGGTAATGTCGCGTCCACTATGGGCCTAGCGTTTGATAGTGGCTTACCGATCTTCTCGGCTAGCGCTATTAAGTACGCGTTAAGTTCATCGTGACTCTTGAACCCTATGTTGCTCTCCATGGGCCCGAAGATCTTATGTATTATGAAGATGTTACCTAATCCACTGCATGAGATGTCCTCTATGTATGGGTCACGTATGAAGGGCTCAAGCAATCCTACACTTATCTTATCCCTGACTATGTGGTATGTCACAGCATTAAGCAGCTCCTCAGGCTTCACGTACTTGATCGTCTCCTTACCTCCGTTGCCGCTATTGCTCCCGCGCTTCCTGAACGCTAACCTCCTCTTACCTCCGTTAGGGCCTCCTAAGCTAGTGAAGGACGATTTAACTAACTCGAGTAACATGCAGGCCTTCTCTTGCGGCGACTTCGGTATGTAGCCCTCAGGTATCTTAGCTGCAATTAATTCCTCAGCCTTACGCAATATCTCTTCAGGAGGCCTGGGCGGCTCTATAACTATGTATCTAGCGTATCCTCCTTCAGTTCGTTCGCTGAGCGCGTGAATGAATATCCCGCCACCAACCGGGTAGATCACATTGAATTGTTTCTTGAACTTATATTCGCTGGGCACCTTATCAACGAAGTCAGGCTCTCCGTAATTTTCTCTAACCTGCGCTATGTACTCCTTCAAATACCACGGCTCTTCCTCCTCATGGTAAGGCAGTTTACACTCCGCGCTAAACTTAATCTCCTCAACCCTCTTCTTCTTGAGCCGTAGTTTCGGGACAGGCACCTTCAGTGCCACGTGCCTCACCTCCTCACGCCTTAGCCGCCTTAATCGGGACTATCTTAATACCCATTGCAGGGTCAACATCGAAAGTAATTGAGGTCTCAGCCCCAGGAGGCATGCCCCTCATCTTGACTACGCTCATAACCTTCAGTATCCTACCACCTATGGCTTCATTCCTAACCTTGATGTATCCGTCACACATCCCACGAATCTTAGATGATAATGCTGGTTCCACTGCGTTGGGATGCATTGTCAGTATCACTGACTTCCCTACACTTGTGAGTAGCCTTAGCCTCTTCATGAAGTTCAGCACGGTACTTGTATCTGCATATGTCAGTAGCTGCGTTAAGGAATCTATGAGGGCTACGTCAAAACGCCTCTGGTTCTTCTCTAGGTACTCAGCAAGTATGGGTAGTACCAGGCGACCTAGCTGACGTCTCCACTCAAACCTCTTAAGATGAAGAGTGAGTATGCGTAGTTGCCCGAACATGTAGAACTTATCAGCATCAACTAATTGTATTTCTTTCATACTCCTAATTAGCTCCCTCGGCGTAACCTCAGTAGCTATCACTAACCCCTTAAGCCCCCTCTTCAGTGCTCCGTAAAGGAACTGCTGTCCTAGGGCACTCTTACCGGATCCATGATCCCCCTCAATAAGTATTAGGTTCGGATGCGGGAACCCGCCTCCCAGCCTTACGTCGAGCTCCTCGTTTCCTGTGGAAATTATGGCGTGCCTCATCCTTATCACCCTAGGGCATACTCACCTTTAGAGCCTGATGGGGAGACAAGGATTACCAGTATCGGTTGTGCGCCAGAGGAGGGGGTAGGTAAGGTTATGGTGATCTCGGCCTTCTCCCCGGGTGCTAGATAGTCCCCTGAAGAAAGTGTTCGAGTTGTGTTGCCGACGTATATCGCGTTAAGTGACCAACCAGGGTTGCTACCGTAATCTAGTAGGTACGTTTCTGTTTTGCTTAGCGTGTCAACATACTTGACCACTACTTGCATCGCCGTTAGTGGGATTAGGGAGACACCCTCCACTGTGAAGTTCACTTCTAGTGTTGTTGAGTTGATGATCATTCCGTTAAGTATGAGTATCATCTGGTGGGCAGCTAGGGCCTCTCTCTCTAAGCTAGTGGTCGCTTGATTGTGTAATACAAGCACCGCGGTAACTATTAACGACACACCCGCAACTATTAGCGATATAAGCACAAATGCAACTATAGTGCCCGCTATTGTTATCTCGCTTGGCATGGTTCATCACCCTGGCAACACCTCCTCAGTATATGCACCGGAGGGGAGAACTACCTTAACTTCAACAGCACCTAAGCCTGTGGTGTTATACGGAACCTTAATTACTATGGTTTCTCCAGGGCTCCAGACACTATCGCCGCCTAAGTCAACGATGCTTGCGGTTGTCGGCGACGCTATGTTCGATATCAGGAACATCTTAGGATATCCATTATAAGGTCCTATGTACACCTCCGACCTATTGTAAAGGTCTGTCTCAGATATCTCAATACCTCCAACGTTCTTCACGTATATTACGTACTCATTTTGAGTCTGGTTGTAGAAGCCAGCCACTATCTTGATGTTTGTCTGTAATTCCTCTAATTTACTATTTATTACGTTAGATAGCACGCTATTGACATATCCCATCCTACCTATAACGTAAGCTGCGAATATCGACGCTAGTATTACACCCACTATCGTTAATATTGCATGTACTATTGCCGTTGACTCGCCCATTCATGATCCCTCAGCCCGCCTTATTGGTGGGAGCCTCTCCTGAACGTGCGCGAGGCCCGTCACCACTTCTGGAGGGAGTCCTCCTAGCAATGTTCTCGGCGATAACTCGTAACGCCTCCTCCTCAAGCACTTCATCATTTATGCCTAGGCCTTTAGCGAGTAACGTCATGAGAAGTATTTGTTCCTCAGGTCCTAACCCGCTAGCGTAGCCCTCGTTAATGGCTCTAAGGACGTTTTTAATTAGGTCCGCATCTTCCCTTGTTATTAGCCTAAGACCCACGAAGATCTCTATATATCGCTCAAGTAATTCAGGCGGTACCTTATCTCTTAGGTTAAACACAACACGCATTAACCGCATTATTCTCCGTAATTTATTCTCAGTACCTAGCGCTAGGCGTATTACTCCTGGCGACGTATAACTCGCCAGTTTTTCTAGATCACCCTTCTCTTTAGACAATAGGACGTCTGGTTTGTTTGCTGAGGTCTCAGAAACTAGTTCGCTGTCAGTACTGTTCTGTATTGTATTCTCCTTGTTTCCTTCCTTAGTAGGCTTACTTAGCGGTATAGCCTCCACCTTAGCTTTATAGTTGTGGACTTCTTCAGTGCCTTCATTGCTGTACGTGTGTGATATTCTATTCAGGGGATTAGTGAGTTCAGTGACGGTTTCCCTAAGTTCCATTACCGCCTCCTTTAGAGCCTCAACTAATTGACTCAGATCTTCACTCCTCCTTGCAGTAGTTTCTACTTTGCCTGTCTCGCTCACCGGGACCACCCCCTCCTTACTTTTCCTCTCATACGACCACCTCTGTGCAAGAAAACGAAGTAGTTTCCGTATGCTAGATCTGCAGATAATGCACTTGCAAGGCCATGTTTCATCGATAATGTCCTCAATTGCTTCTCACCCCTCTAGTAAGGCCTCTTAGGGCAACCAGAGAAAAGTGAGCAAGGATAATCATCACTGGTACTACTAGCATCGCGCTCCATAAGGGTAGGGGTTTCCTCAGGTAGACTACGTAATGATATAGTAGTAACGCGAGAGTAGCTAATGCAACTGTTGATAGTATGAGTATAGTGCAGACTATATTGGATAATCTGAGCTTCAAAGAAAAAACATTCATTATTCTTTTATCTGTATTGCTAATCATTGCTTACCACCTCATCCGAGTGTGATTACGGAATCTGCTGGCAGAGTTGCTGGCATAGTACGGTCAACAGTTAACGGCGCACCGGAGGGTGGATGAATTTCTATACTTATGGAATCGTAAGCACCGAGTGCCGTCGCGTTCGGTAGGTAGGTTAGTACTAAAGCTTTCTCACCATTCTGTAGTACGGCGTCGATCTTCGTGTTCTTTATGAACACTACGAATACTACTGGTGTATTTGCCGAAACATTGCCGTTCGCCACTAATTTACTAGTAATGTTACCTATTACTGTCCTGAGGGCATCTAGATTGCTGATATTCGAATCGGTTAGCGTTAAGTTAAGCTTCCCGGCTCCAAAGCCTAGATAGTTACTTATTATATACTCAACTGCCGGGTTGTCTGAGGTTAGCCCATTACTACCGATGTAGAGGGCGCCTTCATACGCATTCTCTAAAGCCGCTTTATTCGTTATCAGTACCGATATTGTCGTCCTACTGTAGCCTAAGTCGACAGCTTGTTTGCCAGGCGCTAGCTTTATGGGGACTGCTATGAAGTCTACTTTACTATTACCGTTAACTAGGGCTGCAGTGCTACCATCAACCTGAAGCGCTGAGGTAGCGCCCTCCAAGCCGGTTTGTATTGCTTCTTTGGCTTTCTGGGTTGTGAACATACCCATATTTAGCACTACGAATGCCAGTGCTGCAGCGACGACTACGAACGCTATCATGACGATGGCTGCTTCAATGCCGGTTATACCTTTTCTCGACTTCCTCCTCCAGTTCATGTTAGGTGTCACCTCATGAAGTGAGGCGAGTACGTGTCGCTTATAAGACACGCTGTAGTTCGGTGGTTCTACGGTACGTTGTGGTAGCCTTGGGACTACGTGGAACGCCTAATTGATTAAAGCGTGATTCTGAGGACCGCAGAATATTGACTTGTCTTTTTTAACGAATGCCTGCGACCTACTGGTAGGGAAGCGGAGTGGATGTACCTAAGGAATTCCTTAGTATGTTTGTTGACGGTAGGCTAATAGTTGATGCTTGTTTGCTTGGCGATGGGAACATGCTTGGATGCCACGTAGGTGATGATAGCGAAGTTAATTTCATTACAGCCTTAGCTAGTAGGTTGCCAAGTCATCCAGGCTACGTTTACATGTTCTATAAGAGGCGATCAGGGTGGGTGTATTTCCTGGTTCCCTTAGCAAGGGGTATCTGGCTCCTTCTTAAGGCATCTTACGGGTACTTAGCTGAGAGACGTAGCATGCATGTTTTACTGGATACCTTAACGGAGATGTCTTACCGCATAGGCAGTATATTAGAAAGGAGGTATTCAAAAACTTTTCTTCCAACGAACTAGTAATTCCATGAATATTTCGACTATTAACTACTCTTTTATCGTAATACGTAGGGAAGGATGATGTGCGCGTTATCACAGAAGAGTGATGTATTACTTGCGAGTGGAATAGAGCTTCTAAGGGAGCTTGATTCAATGCTAGACTTTGCTAAGTCCACGATCCAGCTTGAACTAATACTGTATATGGGTAGCAAACCCAAAGGTATACGTGCTAGGGAGGCAGCACTGGCCTTAGGCATAAGGACTAAGTCCGTGTATGATGCGCTTACGAAGTTAATTTCTAAGGGTTTAGTGTTACGTCGACACGACGGGACCTACGTGCTTACTGAGGAGGGAGATAGGTTTGTTCGCAAGGTGCTTAAGTTACTGAGTGGAGGCCCACATAAAGGTACTGGTGTTTTGCTGGATAGCGCTATTAGTGCTAGTTACAGTAGACAAGCACATCTTGACGTCTCGAAGAACCTCTTAACATTTAAGTACATTTATGATACGTTGTTGATCCTAGGTTTAACAGAGCGCAAGGAAATGCCATTGAATGAGCTCGCAAAAAGGCTTGGTGTTACGCCAGCAACCTTGTCAAGCTACTTGGACATCGCTACGAGCAAGCATGGGAGACTAGGTTTCCTCAGAAAGGTGCTGAAGTCGCGTGGAGATGGTAAGATGGATATCTACTATAGGTTAACTGAGGCTGGTTTGCAGGAAGTCAGCAGGTTTGCGGAGTATCGGAAAATAAGGAACAGCAAGGTGCTCAAGACATTACTGAAGGTTACTGGTAGCTATAATGTTTGGGGAGCTTTCACGAAACTCAGTATGGTGCTTAGCCTGTCAACAGCGTTGTTTAGCTTAGGTTACGCGCTAACGTTACTCGATCCCTTCCTATGGGTTGCTGAGTGCTTAGTTGCCTGTATGTTAGGCTTAACAATAGTGCTGAGCAGAGTTGCTTACTCCATCGTAAAGTAAGCTACGTATTCAGCGCAGAGATTACTGCCCTCACACACCGTTACCCTGCATGCTCTAATGTTACTTAGCATATCTCTCCTAAGTAAGTGTTCGCTCAAGCTCCGGCATATGTCTCTAGCCAGCGACTCAGCAGTGGGAGGGCCATCAACATACGTTATCTTAACATCGAAAGGTGCGATTATCTTAACTCTCGAGGAGTCTTTCCTGTCGAGGAGTAGTCTGAAGTTATACTCTTGGTCAATGACTTCTTTCACGATGTCGGAAAGGATTGTGAAGTCTATCACCCAGTGTTTCTCCGTTAACTCTCCTTCGACGCAAACGTTAACTATGAATGTATGTCCGTGTAGTAGTGGTGTACCGTTGACCGGTGTTGCGTGTGCAGCGTGGAATTCTATGTTCTTTACGCACGTTACATACTTATCTTGCTTACTTCCCTTGTTCAATGATATCTCCCCTAGGCGGTATTGGTTTCGGTTTCTCTGGGAGTTTCTGTAGAACCATGAATGTTTCTGTGGATGCTACCTCCTCTATCTTTGATAGGTAGTTTAGGAGGAATTTGGAGAGTTCGGCCCAGTCGTGGATCCAGACTTTCAGCATTATGTCGTACGTGCCGGTAACTATACTTGCCTCCTCAACGTAGGGTAGGTCTTTTCTGGTGGAGGTGTCTTCGAGTATTTTCTTGGCTATCTGCACCTGGTCTAGCCTGGCGTAGATACCTCGCCTTATCCTGAGCATTATGTATGCAAGGTAATTGTAGCCGAGTTTCCACGGATTCACTACGGCGCTATACCCCAGGATAACGCCTTCATCCTTAAGTTTCTCCATTCTCTGCAGTATTGTGGAACGCGGTCTTTTGAGAATCCTTGCTAGCTCTGATGCTTTGAGGCGTGCATTCTCTTGTAACGCCTTAATTATCTTAACGTCTAGTTCATCCATATTTGCTCAGTCCTTCTATGGTGTATTAGAGTTTTTTGCTAATGTGTTTTCATGCATATTGTGGAAGTGCTTTAGTAAAGTTACTCTTAACCGTCACGGCGCATCAGTTACGCCTGGTGGTTTGGGGAATGCCGTAGCCTCCCAAACGTACCTTAAGTTCAGTATGTACCTGGTTAGTCTCTCTATCCCTAATCCGAAACCAGCGGATGGCGCTAACCCGACCTTTAGTGCGTCAAGGAACCATGCGTACTTGCTTAGATCCTCTCCTAGCTCATTGAGTCTGGCGAGTACTTCCTCGTACCTGTACTCCCGTTCACCGCCATCGATCACTTCGCCGAAACCTCCTGGGAGTATTAAATTGAAGTCCCGATTGTACCTAGGGTCTTGCGGGTCCTTTAAGTAGTAGAATCCACGGGATGCTGAGGGGAAGTTAACTATCCAGAAGGGTTCGCTGAAGTGCTTGCTTATGGCCTCCTCTCCCTTCTGTGTGAGTTCCCCGTAATCTGGGGTGGGTTCGCCGAGGCTCCTCGCTAGTTGGACTGCCTCCCTAAACGTTATTCTCTTAAAGGGCGGTGTGGGGCACTCGAGGCCGGGGTTGAACTCCCTCACTATGCTCCCTGCCTCGCTCAGCACGTCTACGCAGATCCTGCTAATTAGCCTCTCACCTAACCTCATCATGTCCTCCATGCTCGCTCCAGCCTGCTCTAGGTCAAGCTGAGTAAACTCCACCAGGTGCCGCCACGTTGCAGCGTTCTCAGGTGGTTCCTCTCTAACGTTCTTAGCAATAAAGTACACCTTCCCTAAGGCTGACGCCGTTACCTGCTTAAACATTATGATGCTGGACATTAACTCGTACTCCCGACCGTAAAGCACAGTCTTAAGTTTCTGGGCACCTCTCAGACCTGGGTCACTCGCGGTGCTAATCACTGGCGGGAGTAACTCGATAAAGCCCTCCTCCTCCAGAAATCGGCGTGCAGACTTCAGTATGATGTGCTGCACCTTCAGTATCTTTTGATATCTAGGAAGCCTTATAGCTAAGTAACTCCTCTTAGCAAAGGCGGCGGGCACCGATGGATCAACATCCTCATAAGGAGGGCTAACCATACCCCTATGCACAACCCTAACATCCTCCGCAACGATACTACCGCCGTTAAGGTTCGAGACCTTAAGCTTCGCAAGTACTTCAACACCGTCGCTAACGCTCTCCTGAAGAAGCTTAACGACTTGAGGATCCCTAACCTTAACCCTAACCTCCCTATCACCGACCCTAACTCTAAACGACCCGACACGCGGCGTTGATGTTATCCACCCTAATATTTCATGCACTACTAACACCGTAAACAGCCTTAAACTCTTAAAGAAAAGGGAAACTAACATTTTAAGCTATAAGTAAAAACTTATTCGTCCATTAATCAAAGATTTAGCGTTAACTAACATTATATTGACAGGTATTACGGTAGTCAAATAGACAATATGCCGTAGCAAATCAACATTTTGCATAATTAGTCAAGCAATATCCCTGAAAAATATTCTCAATACAGGAAACAAATGTGCGTGTATTACATTCGTTTTTCACAATATACACTCCTGCATTTAATCAATGAATAACACTAGAGTCAAGCAAAACATTAAAGACAAAACATAACACTAAGACACGCTGTCAACAGGTATTGTATCGAACAAAAACAGAAACGGGAAACAAAATAAAGTTACATCATCCGTATTTTAGGTAAACAACCAAGATATACCGTTAAGACTTTCAAAAATACTTAATGGTTTGATTTAATGATTATGGCACAACGTTAACATCATAGCGACCAGATTGGATATGAATACTAACCTTAAGGTTAAGGGAGGAAAGAGAGGTTGCGAACATGGGTTTTGGAGCCGCGGCCGGGATTTGAACCCGGGACCTCCGCCTTACCAGGGCGGCGCTCTACCGAGCTGAGCTACCGCGGCCCAGTGGTAATTTGTTGTGAGGGGTTTATTAAGTTGTTTAGGCGGGAGCAGGTTAATCTAGGGTTGTGGAGGACCTGTCGGCGTACCCTACCTTGTACTTCTTGGGTCTTAATGTCCTTAGTATCACGTCGAAGGCTGCCCACGGGTCTGTGTGGGCGCCGCATGTATATATATCTACGGTTGCGTAGGCGTACTCTACCCATGTGTGGATCGCTATGTGTGATTCATTGACCAGCGCTATTACTGATACTCCTCCTTTCTTCCCGCCTACTACCCACGACTTCAGCTCTATTAGAGTGGCCCCGGCGGCCTTAACGGCCTTGAGAACCGTTTCACGAAGTTTAGCTTCATCAGTAAGTATGTTCCTGTCTATGCCATACATGTTGGCATAGAGGTGTTTACCCACTACGATGTCGTTTTCGATGCTGATTTCGGCCATGTTCCCACGCACTCTCGCATCAATTGCTCTAGAATATGGTGCCATATAAGCTTATCCCAAGTTTTTTCGTGGGTCTTCAGGAGAACACTTACTTATTCATTAAGCTGAGTTGATATGCTTACGAATGTTTTTAATGGTACTTACATGGATCAGCGAACCTCGCAGGTCGTAGAAGGTCGCATCCTGAATTAAGACGTGCATCTGTGACCCTATTAAGTTCGGGTCGGCGTCGATAAGTACTACTGGCTTGTAATTGAATAACCTCCCTATCACGGAACCCCGGAAGCTGAGGTGTGTTAACACAGCTTCCGCATAGGAGCCGACGTACTGCTTATTCACTGTTAGGCCAACCTTCTCGATGAGCTTAGCAAGGATTGTGCTGCGGCGCTTCTTGACTGGGTCAGGCACCTGTGGCATCGCAGCAGCCTCTGTGCGGGGTCTGGGCGTGTATTGAGCTAGGTGGACCTTGTCAAACATTAACTCCCTAACAGCTTCTAATGTAGTTCGGAAAGCTTCCTTGTCTTCTCCCGGGTGACCCACTATTATATCAGTGGCTATGGTGACCTCAGGTATTCTGGAACGTAAGCGCCGAATAATATACTTGAACTCCTCAAAGGTGTACTTCCTACGCATTACCTTAAGCACGTGATTACTTGCGGACTGTAACGGTATGTGAACGTACTTGAAGACTCTAGGTTCCTTAAGAACCTCTATTAAGTCATCCAGTATGGGTTCCAAGGTATCGGGATTCGCCATACCTACACGAATAAAGTAGTTACCGGAAACCCTTCTTAATATTTCACTAATCAGGTCAGGTAGTCTCGGCCCTTCCGGTCCTAGGTCTAAGCCATAGGATGCAGTGTCCTGGGCCGTCAGGTCGATCTCGACAGCACCGCTCTCGACAGCCTTACGGACAGCGTCAACTATTAGCTGAGGAGGGTAAGATCTTAACCTACGCCTGGCTATCTTAGTTATACAGTACGCGCAATTACCTAAGCATCCCTCAGCAATAGGTATGATGGCGATGCTACCTTCAATATGGAGCGGTAGCTTGCTGGTGTCGCGCTCTCCCTTAATAAGGAATTTGGTCTCCCTTGACCATACGACCTCGCATATATTGTGTATGTTTTGAGGTGATATGAGTGAGGCTTCGGGAACGAGCTTATGAAGTGTGTAGGGTTGGGCGGAAACCATGCAACCAGCAATAACTAGTTTAGTGTTTGTCTTCTTCGCAATTTCCTTAAGTTTCCTTAACCTCTTAAGTATGCGTTGCTCGGTGTCCAAACGCACTGTGCATGTGTTAACT
>WAOL01000011.1 GCA_015521295.1 Desulfurococcales archaeon | reverse complement strand
CCCTGGCTCGGCATACTCCTTGATGAGGCTGTTTACTTCCTTGATGATCGTTATGAATCTCTTCTGTATTTCCTGAGGTGATAGCTTGAGTTCCTTTATGAGCCTGTCGACCTTGTTGATGTATAGGAGTGGTCTTACCCTCTCCTCAAGTGCCTGCCTTAGCACGGTCTCGGTCTGCGTCATCACGCCTTCAACGGCGTCTACGACGACGATGGCACCGTCAAGTACTCTTAGGGACCTTGTAACTTTACCTGAGAAGTCCACGTGTCCCGGCGTGTCGATTAGGTTGATTACGTAGCCTTTACCACCCATTTCGTGGTAGAGGCTAATGTTGGCTGACTTTACGGTGACGCCTCTCTTCTGCTCGACGTCGAGGTAGTCTAGGGCCAGTGCCTCGCCAGCGACCTTGACTGAAATTATTCCTGCCGCTGCTAGCAACAGGTCCGATGTCGTAGTCTTGCCGTGGTCTACGTGCGCGATTATTCCTATGTTCCTGACGCGCTCTAGGTCGGACATTAGCTTCTGTATCTGTTCCACAGTCTTGTATCTGGGCATGATTCCTAACCTAGGGGATAGAAGCATTGGAATTTAAAAGCTTAGCAGTAAGGCACTCACTCCTGCTTCTTCTCGTGTTCCTTGTTGTAGAACCGCTCTAGACCCCCACCTACTCCTTCATGTTTCTTGCTATATGGGTAGTCAAGTATGCGTTTAATTAACTGTGCCTTCTCTTCACTAATACCTTCCACGCGCGAGAGCTCCACGGGAGAAGCCTCGAGCACCGCCCTCAGACTACCGAACTTCCTTAGTAATCTGTCAGCTAGTGTCGGTCCTATGCCTGGGAAGGATGCAAGGACGTAGAGTTGCCATTCGCTTAGATCCTGTTCTTTAGGCTTCTGCTGTTTCCTGTATGTCGGGAAGAGTGTTACGGCGGAGGGTTTCCTGGTTGTTTGGAGCTTCTCAGCGATTAGCTTTATTGTTTCGGCCGTGTGTTTTGAGTTTCTTGTGTAAATTACAGGGATGTTGTTGTATATTACCGCTGTTACTAGCGCTGCCTCGACGGCTTTGTACTTGTTGGTTATGCGGCGTAAGTACATTAGGTCGCCTTCGACTAGGATGAACGTCCTTAGGCCGGATGCCTTTAGGCGACGCACCTGGTCGAAGAACCTTCCCTCGAAAACCGAGTGAGCTAGGTCGTCAACCCTTTTTCTCTCGATGACTGTGTCCTCTGTAACCATGTAGTCACCTACCTCTAGCTGCTTGTAGATCACTGATACGCCCATCTCGGTGAGGTACTTCGGTACGTGGGAGGCTTTCTCTCTGAGGTCGACGTAAACCTTCACCAACGCTACTCACACTCCTCCATCCAACGACCCTCCTCAAGTATTCCTATGCTATACCCTTTTCTCGCGAAGAAACGTGCTATGGTTTTCAGGATCTGCTTAGGGCTTACGCGAGAGTTTATTAGTGCTCCTGCAGCGCCCGCGTGCCCGCCGCCCGAGCCACCGAGTTCTCTTGCTAAGTGTAGCGCTAGGTTTGAGGCTATGGGTTCGTCTCCGAACTTCTTGAGGAATGACTGTGATATGCGGATAGTTATCCGTGTTGCGTTAGGTCTTTTCGCTACGGCGATGGCTACGTCGGCACCAGCGTCGATGAGGGCTTTAAGCACGGCCGATTCATGTGCGCCGATGCATGTTACCGCAAGTATTGCTTCTTTGTTTAGCCTGTATAATCCAGTCCTTGAAAGGCCCTTCAACCTAGCTATTACTTCTGAGCGGCTCACCTCCCGTAGTGTGAGGATGTTAAGAGCTTGCCTGTAATCGCCTCCGTTCTCGGTTAGCCACGCCATTACGGCGAAGGTTTCTGGGCTGGCTAACCTAAGTATCCTAGTGTCGTAGAGCACGCCAGCTATGAGGAACGTGAGGATCCGGGAATCAGGTCTTACTTTAAGGTACATCATTAACTCAGCCACTAGCTCGCTGGTTGACGCGGCTGATGGCCTATGAATGCTTACGTCTGCCCCCTCAACTAGGTCATTTACCTCGTGATGGTCTATCACGACGTAAGGCTTGCTCAGTAACGAGGACAACCTATTCAGCTGCTGCGGTGTTGATGTATCAACGATTACGGTTGCGTCACACTTACTTGGGTTATCATTAATTACCTTAGCCTGCGGTGCTAGGGCCTCTAGGAGTTTCTTCGATGCCTGTTCTAGGCCCTCAGACGTTAGCACGAGTATGTTTTTCTTAATGGTTAGGCTCTGAAGTATCTCCTTAACCCCCAATGCTGAGGCTAGGGCGTCTGGGTCGGCGTTCCTGTGCATCGCTATGCATACAGTACTCTCTCCTAGACCCTCAACCCATTTCCTCAGTCTCTCCGCGTCTGCTGGCTCTACGCTTAAGTTCATCCCTTATCACCTTAAGCGCCTTGTCTATGGCCCCGTCTATTAGCGCCTCCAGCTGAGGGGTTAGCGGTGCTGTCCCCTCCACCTCCACATTCACCAAGACGTTCACGGCCTCTCCTTCACGCTGGATTGATATGTGGGCCAGATAGTCATCACGTCTTGGGATGAGTCGCTTTAGTAATGAAAGAAGCTCTTCTGATGCCCTTAACGCTATTTCTTCTAACTCATCCGTGCTCAGTGAGCTCGCGTTTATACCTATCTTCTCGATGGGGACCTTGCGCTTAACCAGCTTTGGAAGCCCCCGTAGGTCTACCTAAGCTGAATTTCTCAAGTTTCTTCTTTAGCTCCTCTAGCTGCTTTTTCAGAGTTTCCTCCATTTTCGAGAAACTGTTAAGTCTAATTTCTAGCTCCTCTTTCTTCTCCTCTAGCTCCTTAATTACTTCGTCCTTAGGAACCTTGATTAGGACGAAGCCCGTGTTCTTGTATACCGGTGTGTCCTCGCTAACAGACTTCAGGATGTTTAGGGTCCTGTCGATCTCGCTGATTTCTGAGGTTATGACGGATTTCTGCGCGATTATCGAAGCGAGCTGGGATTCCACTTGCTGGTACTTTATCACTGCCTGCTCTAGCTCGGGGGGTATTCTTTGCGCCACTTAATCCTCACCCTCTCACCATAGGTGGGGAGGACTTTAAATATTGCTGGTGGTTAAGCTAGGTTCCTCCTTCTTAGTTCGTCTATGAGGTTCAGCACGGTGCTGGATAGGCGTAGAACGCTGTTGAGAGCCGCCCTGAATGCTGAGTGGTTGGGTGCGTGTATCTCGATCTTCACACCCTTTTCTTCTGAGCTTATATCGGCTCTCACTCCACGCATCTCACTTTTCATTTCCGGCTTAAGTGACTTGACTAGCGTTTCACTTAGGTCTTCGGGGATGTCGTCCAGTAGTATGCTTAGTGATATGTGCTTGACCTCATCGCTGGTCATACTTTATCACCTTGGTCACTACGAAGCGGGGACCGCAGGGTCTGCCTGTGGAGGTGCATACGAAGTTCACCACCACGCCATCGTCCCTTCTCCCGAGGATTACTTCTATGGCTGGCTCGGTTTCTGTCTCGTGTTGAGTTATTTCTGGCCGTAAGGCTCTTATGAGTTCCTCGGCTGTCTCGGCAAGTAGCTCGTCCTTCTCGGTTCCTTTGAGGTTCATGATGATTTTGTTTATTCCTAGGGGCTTCTGCGAGTCCGGCATTTCCCTCATTAACTTAACCGATGTTATCTTCAGTAGTGAGATCCTCTTGAGCCCGTCTGGCTCAGGTATGTGGAAAGTGAGTGCTGAAGGGTTCGCCTTTTTCTCGAGGACTATCAGCACGCCGTACGCTCCTGTTCTGCGGGCTATTGAGGAGAGGTCTAGTAGCGTGGCTTTACCCCGGTTAAACTTCACTGCGTGGGGTATCGTGGTGACTAAGTCCTTGATAAAAGATCGGGTTCTCCTAGAGGGTTCGCGGGATGTGGTTATCAATAATTTGCTTTCGTGGCTCCCTACGTTCATCGTCTGTTAACACGCTACCATTGCCTTGTTTGACGCCCTATTACGGTCTTACTGATCTCTGTTGTGGGTTGGTACGCGCCTCCCGCAAACACTGTCCCGCACTTGGGGCACTTCCATAGGCCGACGGCTATTCTCTTCATAACGGTCTTTGTTCCACAGTGAGGACATTCATAGGGGGCGTACCTGCGTTCCATGACCCTCTTCCATCGTTTCCTCAGTGTTGAGCCGTACCTAGCCCCGAACCGCCCCGCGATGCCTACTACCTTGGTTCTCTTGCCCATTCTACCGCACCTGCCTCATTCGTTTATTGAGTTGAATTTAAGTTTTCCCTGCCATCGAT
>WAOL01000010.1 GCA_015521295.1 Desulfurococcales archaeon | reverse complement strand
GTGCTAAGGTAGAGATTCTACGCAAGAAAGCCATAGACTTTGGGAAGGTGATCCCGCCAGGCACCAGCAGGATTTCCGGGAAAGGCTCCCTAAAAACATCATTGATAAGTACGGGTGGCACTATAGTGAGTAAAGTGGAGTATGAGACAGGAGCTGTGAAACCAGCTATCACGGCGGAGGAGCTTGTGGAGATGGTTCCCGAGTTCCTGGAGAACTCCTCCCTAATAGAGGTGCTTGAGCTCTACCGGATTTTCAGCGAGGATATAACGCCAGAGCACTGGAGTAAGTTAGCGCGGGAGGTGGCTAAGAGGATTAATGAGGGTTTCGATGCTATAATAGTTGCTCACGGTACTGACGCCATGGCATTCACGGCGTCCGCACTTGCCTTCGCGTTGCAAAACCTCCCCATACCCATAATGTTTGTTGGCGCTCAGCGAAGTAGTGATAGACCGAGTACTGATGCTGTGCTTAACCTTAAGGCATGCATAAGCATAGCTAAGCACGCCCCCTACGGAGAGGTAGTTGTTGTCATGCATGGAACAACCTCAGACGAATACATGCTAGTACACCGAGGTGTTAAGGTCCGGAAAATGCATACCAGTAGAAGGGATGCCTTCCAGTCCATTAACGACATACCTTTAAGCAAAGTAATCATGCCTGAAGGTAAATTCATTCAGCTAAGCAACACATACCTACCCCGAAAGAAAGGGAAACTCCTCGTGAGGCCTAAATTCAGTGATAAGGTAGCACTACTGAAATTCTACCCCAACATGGACTGCACCTTGATAGATTACCTAGTCGATAAGGGTTACAAGGGAATAATCATTGAAGGAACAGGTCTAGGACACATAAGGGGTCCATGCATAGATTCCGTGAAGCGAGCATCTGAGGAGGGAGTTATCGTAGGTATCACGTCACAGACGTTATTCGGCAGAGTTAACCTCAAGGTATATACTAACGGAAGAAGGCTCCTGCAGGCTGGGGCTGTACCGCTTTCTGACATGCTCCCTGAGACCGCATACGTTAAGCTTTCGTGGATCATAGGTAACTTCCCGGACACTGAGAGGGAAGAACGTGTGGAGATGTTGACCAGAAACATGGTTTTCGAGATAAACCCCGTTCACGACATGAGGCATTATCCGAGGTGGTACCATGGAGATTGACTATAAGGCGCTAGGTCTGAAGGTAGGGCTTGAAATACATCAACAACTTGATACTAAGCACAAGCTCTTCTGCTCATGCCCCACGTCACTATCAAACGATAGCACCCCTGAAACCACGATCACCCGTTACCTCAGGGTAGCGAAGAGCGAGGTAGGGGAAATAGATCCTGCCGCCCTTTATGAAATGAAGAAGGGACGAAGGATAATATACCACGTTCCACAAGGACACGCATGCATGGTTGAGACGGATGAAGAGCCCCCTCACGACCTCAACAGGGAGGCAGTAATCATCACTCTAGCTGTGGCGAAGGCACTTCACTCAACGCCAGTCGATGAAATCTACGTCATGCGTAAGATCGTGATAGACGGCTCAAACACTACGGGATTCCAGCGAACCGCCATAGTAGCATTAGGAGGCTACATAGATGATGAGGAGGGACGCGTAGGGATACAGACGATATGCTTGGAGGAGGACGCTGCAAGGAAGGTTGGTGAAGGCCCGGGTTACGTGGAGTATAACCTCGATAGGCTGGGCATACCGTTAATCGAGATATCCACGAGTCCCGACATACATTCACCAGAACAGGCAATGCGGGTAGCTCTTAAGATAGGTATGCTCCTACGACTAACTGGTAAGGTTAAGCGCGGATTAGGAACCATAAGGCAGGACCTTAACATATCGATTTCAGGCGGGGTAAAAACCGAGGTAAAGGGCGTAAGCAAACTCGAGCTAATACCGAAGATAGTGGAGTATGAGGTAATGCGTCAATTAAGACTTCTTGAAATTAAGGAAGAGCTTATCAGAAGAGGTGTGCGCGAAGAGGAACTAACCTATGAGTTCATTGACGTCACGGAAATCCTCAAGGACGTCAAGACCGGGTTCATACAGCGAGCCATCAAGAGGGGAGCGAGAGCACTTGCTGTGAGGCTCAAGGGCTTCGGAGGCCTACTCGGCATGGAGGTACAGCCATCACGTCGCTTCGGCACCGAACTATCAGACTACGCTAAAGCATGGGGCGGTGTCGGGGGCATAATACATAGTGATGAGCTACCAGCTTACAGGATAAGCGAGGAGCTCAAAGACAAGCTCTTCAAAGTCCTCGGGCTCGACCCTCAGAGGGACGCGTACGCCATAGTAATCGCTGATAAGGAGAAATGTGAGCGAGCGTTGAGGGCATTAGTCGATAGGGCTAGGTATGCGCTCAAGGGAATACCTCCCGAGACGCGTGGGGCGAACCCCGACGGCACCACTAGGTACTTACGCCCGCAGCCAGGCGCCGCCCGCATGTACCCGGAAACTGACGTGCCTCCATTAAGGTTAACTACGGACATCCTTAAGGAAGCAGAAAAGTTAAAGCCAAAGACACCCGAAGAAGTCCTAGAGGAACTTATCAAAGTTCACGGGCTTAGTAAGGAGCTAGCATACCAGCTGATAAAGGACCCCGTCTTCACAACCTACCTTGACCTTCTAAGGGAACTCTACGGTAAGGTACACCCGCAGATTATTGCTTCAACCCTGCTTATCCACTTGAAAGCCCTTAAATCGGAAGGTCTTGACGTGAGTAAAATATCCTTCAAAGACCTACTCACGGTGCTATCCAAGGTTGGCGAGGGATACATAGCGAAGGAAGCTATCCCTGAGGTACTAGCAGAATACTTAAGCTCAGGATCACCCATTGAGGAAATCCTACAAAAGTACGGGAGCCTATCAGATGAGGAACTCCTCAGGATAATTAACGAAGTGATTAACGACAACGCCCAAACAGTATGTGCTCGAGGAACTAGGGCGTTTGGGCTCGTTATGGGGAAGGTAATGTCTAAAGTTAGGGGTAGAGTGGACGGTAGCAAAGTTGCTCAATTAGTTAAGGAATCCCTGACTAGATACATTAGTGAGCACTGCAGCAAATGATGTCATTGCTTAATAGCTTTCTTTAATTCCTCCACGAATTCCCTGTTTTCCTCTAGGGTCTTGGCAAGTCTACGAGCATGCATTGCGCTGATTCCGGATTTCTCAGCAACCTCCCTAGCATTAATCCTCCTTCCGGCTAAGAGCATCAACGCCATCAGCGCTAATGCTACCTTAGCACGATCCGTCCTAGAGGATAATCTGGGGAAGCGCAACATTACCTCTAGCACTAGTCTAACCTTAGGATCTTTCAACAATGTCTGAACATTCTGCGGGTTCCTCTTAAATATCTTGACGGGCGGTCCCTCCCCGTCAACATACTTCCTTAGTTGCTCAGAATCTATGACTATGTTCTTTAACCTTTTACTTCTCTTGACCTTATCTATTAGTTTTAGGTACTCTGACGTGTACTTCGTTAGGGTAACCCGCCTATTATTTCCGTACCTTTTGTAGGTACGGGTCTTTACAGGCTCCTGCACGAGTTCTTGATTAGCGTGCTGCTCAGTAACATATATTCTCTCGAGGACCGTGCCGCATGATGCACAGATAACATCGCCTCTCACATAGTCCCAAACAATGTCGTTAGATCCGCAGTAGGGACACCTCATATTCCTTACCGCGTAGTGGTCGAGGGTATTACTCTTTCTTATTTGCTGGGTTGCTAATCTATGGTGTGAGGGAGAGCTCTGTGAAACTTTTATTCCGGAGCCCAAGGGTTGGGGAGGTGAATACCCCGTGCCAGTAGCGGTGGGGTTTCTTGTTAATCCAATTGCTGGTATGGGGGGCTCTGTGGGGTTAAAGGGAACTGACGGCAGACTTTATATTGAGGCAGTGAGGAGAGGAGCAGCACCTGTAGCTCCTTCGCGTGCGTTACGTTTTCTCAAGCACTTACGTCAAGTAGGGTTTGATCACAGTTTACTCGTAGCTGGTGGGGTTATGGGTTGCAGGTATTTGGGACAAACCCCTTCTCTAAAGTATGAGTGCCTGAGCCACCCTCCAGAATCACAGAAGGAAACTTCCAGCATAGACACAAAGGCTGTCGTAAAGATGATGTTAGAACGCGGGATTGATCTTTTAGTATTTGTGGGCGGAGACGGAACAGCTAGGGACGTTGTGGAGGTTCTTGACTGTGAGGTACCTGTGTTAGGTATACCCTCAGGCGTTAAGATGTATTCAGGAATATTCGCTGCATCCCCCGAAGCAGCTGCTGAGCTAGTGACGATGTTTTGCGAGGGCAACACAGTACTTGATTACGCTGACGTTGCCGATATTGATGAGAATTCCCTACAAGCAGGAGAACTCAAAGTTAGGAAGTTTTTCAGAGCGATTACAGTACGCGCAGATGGTCTCAGCGTTCAGAGTAAAGATTTCGGGGCTTCGGGCTCTTCCGAGGAAAAGTATGCGCTGGCCGAATACTTCATTGAGGAGTACCTTTATGATAATATCCTCTACCTGCTCGGTCCCGGGTCCACTATAAAGGCTATAACAGACGTGCTGGGACTTCCGAAAACTATCCTGGGTGTTGATGCGTTATTCAACAGATCAATAGTTGCCAAGGATCTAGGGTACCGTGAAATCCTTGACCTATTGAATTCATTTGCTCAAGCCAGAATAGTCGTGACGATAATCGGGGGACAGGGGTACCTGTTCGGGCGAGGCAACCAGCAGTTCACTCCTGAGGTTATACGGCGCGTTGGTAGGAACAATATTCTCGTGCTGGCGACTAAAACAAAGCTCAGAGGATTGAAATACCTGCTAGTGGATACCGGGGATCCTGTGCTGGATGCTGAGTTAAGTGGATATGTACGCGTTATAACTGGTTACAGGGAAGAAATGATGATGCGTGTAGTGCCTGCTAGTGATCCGACGTTACTTACCCGTTGATATTTCTCTTCCTAACGTACTTGTATGTGGGCGCTAACGTCCTTGGGTGATTAGCCCTCAGCACATCTAGTCGTCCTACTGACGTGTTTCTAGGTGCTCCCTTCAGCTTACCTGGATCCTCATACGCTTGGCGTACGATGTCCTTGTACGCGTTTATTACTTCGTCTATTGTTCTCTTACTTTCACTTTCCGTGAATTCCACCATATGCGCTTCAGGGACTGTGAGAGGAAAGTATATTGTTGGGGCATGTATTCCTCTGTCTAGTAGGGCTTTCGCTACGTCCTCTGCGCTCACGCCAGTCTCACGATGAAGATTCTCAAAACTTATTACGACCTCGTGCTTTCTCCAGCGTTCACGCCCATAGATTAGGTCGATTCCTGGAAGCTCCTTGATTTTCTTCATGAAGTAGTTGGTGTTTAATACAGCTACCTCAGCTACTTCACGTATTTCGGGACCTAACATCATTAAGTATATAAATGATTTTATAGCTGGCACGATGTTGCCGTAGAACCACGTTATCCTCCCTATGCTTTTCCTAACATTATAGTCTAGGTAATACATGCTTCCTTCCCTCCTTACTAGTGGTTTAGGCAGGTAGTCAGCAAGTTCCTTCTTAACGCATATGGCGCCTGCTCCTGGTCCGCCTCCGCCATGAGGTGCCGCGAATGTTTTATGCAGGTTTAAGTGGACGATGTCGAACCCCATGTCGCCTGGCCTAGCTATGCCCAGTATGCCGTTCAGGTTTGCTCCATCGTAGTAAAGGAGCCCTCCTTTAGAGTGTATCAGGTCGGATACCTCCGTTATTTTCTCTTCAAATAATCCAAGTGTACTTGGGTTTGTTAGCATTATCCCTGCCGTCCTATCAGAGACTGCGGCTTTCAACGCGTTTAGATCCGTGTTTCCTCTCTCGTCTGCAGGTATGTGTACTACTTTAAATCCTGCCATGGCAGCGCTAGCTGGGTTCGTTCCGTGCGCGCTCTCAGGTACTAGGATTTCATCCTTATGCGTGTATCCCTTATCCTGCAGGTATTCCCTAATTATTAGTACGCCAGCTAACTCGCCTGCAGCCCCTGCCGGGGGGTGTAGGGAGCATACGTCCATACCAGTTAATTCAGCTAGCCACTCCTGCAGGGTGTAAAGCATTTCCAGTAATCCTTGCAGGTGCTCCTCATTCATGTAGGGATGAGCATATGTTATCCTGTCGTCGTTTGCTAGGTCCTCACAAATCTTAGGGTTGTACTTCATCGTGCATGAACCGAGTGGAACTACACCTACATCTATTCCATAGGACATTTGAGTTAATCGAGTGTAGTGTCGCACAACTTCGGGCTCGCTGAGGTTAGGTATGTTAGGACCTTCCTTTCGAACGATGTCCTGCGCTACTTCAGTGAGGGTTTCCTTACCTAGCCTAGCGAAGTAGTCGTCTCCGAGCTGGAATGTTTCTCTGTCTTGGTTAGAGGCTAGTTCAAATATTAGTGGTTCATCCCAGCGTGCCTGCCTGTACTTCATCCTGCCTCACCTCCGAGTACTAGGGCTAGCTTACTTACTAGCTCATCTATGTCATCTTTACTGTGAAGTTCCGTTAAGCACAGTAAGCTACAGTCGTGCATCACATCATAAAACTTAGACAACGGCGGCCCTACGTGGATTCCATGCTTCTCTAATTGGCTTATCACGTCCCTTGCGTCTCTGCCCTTGAAGGAGATCGTGACCTCACGGAAGTATAGCCCTTTCTCAAAGAGTGGTACGGCCTCAACATCGCGCTTACGTAAGGTCTCTAAGAAGTACGTAGTGCGGCCCAGCAACGCCTCGCCCAACCTCCTAAGACCTTTAGCACCGAGTAACGACACATACACGGCGGCAGCTATTGCTTCAAGGCCGGAATTCGTTGTAATGTTCGATGTTGCGCGCTCTCTCCTTATATGTTGCTCCCTAGTTTGCAGGATCAGCATGAAGCCGTTTTCCGACCCATCAACAGTTTTAGTCATGCCGACAAGCCTCCCAGGGAGTTGCCTTAAGAGTTCCCTTCTATCCTGAATACCTAATATTCCGGCTGATGGACCACCGTAGTTCAGGCCTACACCTAGAGGTTGCGCGTCTCCAACCACTATGTCGGCACCGAGCTCCCCAGGGCCCTTGAATACCCCTAATGAGAGTGGGTTCGCATTCACTATAGCGAGTGCCCCTACATCATGGGTAACTTCTATAATATCACGTAGCTTACGCTCAATAACACCAAAGAAGTTAGGGGATTCCACATAAACCGCGGCTACGTCATCGCTGAGCTTTGTGCGGAGTGCACTAACGTCAAGCTCACCATCTTCTCGTCCGTAGGGGATCTCCTCTAACCGAACGTTTAACCCCTTAACCCAAGTCCTAATAACCTCCTTAATCTCAGGATGCGCTGAGGACGCTACAAGTATTCTCTTCCTTCCTCTCTTAACCCTGAGTGCCATCCTAACTGCTTCAGCTGCCGCAGTGCTCACATTATACATTGAGGCATTTACTATATCAACGCCGTAGAGTTCCGCCATTAGGCTCTGGTACTCAAAGAATGCCTGAAGTATGCCTTGATTTATTTCAGGCTGATAGGGTGTGTAGGCAGTATAGAATTCTGCTCGGGACACTATGGCCTTAACCACTGAGGGAATATAATGAACACAAACACCTCCACCTAAGAACACTCGGTGAGCGTCCGTGAATCCCGTGAATTTATTTTTACTTAGCATTTCAAGGAACTTCCTTCTGACCTCGTGTTCAAGCAGAGGCTTGCCGAATCCTACGCGTAATTCCTTCTTCAAACGAAGTTGCTCCGGGATGTCCTTAAAGAACTCCTCAATGTCATCGACCCCTATTTCCTTGAGCATCTCCTGCTTCACTTCTTTAACGGAGTTCGGTATCCAGTAATGTGGCATTCTAACATTCCCTTACTAATTAGGGGTATCACTAAAAGTGTTTAACTATCCACGCATGAGGCGGTGATTAATGTTGTGATTACACCTCAATTTTTATATGTTGCAGTGTACCTGCTTAGGTAAAAGTTAATCAGCTATCACCGCGAGAATTTCAAGGTGTTAAAAACGGCTAGGGAGACACCACTCCTAGAAACCCTCAGAAAGTACGGTGCCAGTGTAGGGGAATTCGCGGGATGGATAACCGCGATGGACTACGGGAACCCCCTTGAAGAACATATGGCGACCCGCAACTCCGTTACGGTGTTCGACGTGTCGCATATGGGGAGGTACCTCATACGCGGGGACAACATCTTCGAGTTCTTCCAGAAATTAGTGTCCAAGGACTTGAGTAAGTTCAAGGAAGGGCGCATGAGTGGCCCAGTACTACTACTTAATGAGAATGCGTATATTATTGATGACGTCATGCTGTACTACTTAAGTGATACTGAGTGGCTTGCCGTTGTTAATGCGCCTAACATTGAGAAAGATCGCGCCTGGATGTTAAAATGGGCTAAGGAGTGGGGATATAGCATCACGATCGAGGATATCACTCTGAGTACAGCTCTTATAGCTATTCAGGGTCCCCGAGCTCCTGAAGTTATTGAGAAGCTAGGCGTGAAGGAAGCAGAGAGCTTGAGTATACTTGAATTCCTACATCGCCCTAGCGCACTGGGGGAAGAGGCAATACTCGTGAGTAGGTCTGGCTGGACGGGTGAAGAGGTGCGTTCGTACGGATATGAGATCATGACCACAGTCAAGCATGGGAAACACATCTTTGAGGCAGCGGTCAAAGCGGGGGCTAAGCCTGCAGGGCTAATAGCTAGAGATAGTCTAAGGTTGGAGATGGGGTACCCACTCATAGGCGTTGACATAGGGAACGACGTGAACCCTATAGAGGCGAGGTACTGGATGGCCCTTAGTCTCAAGAAGCGGGGCTTCCTGGGAGAGGAGGCCCTAAGGAGGATCTACAGGGAAGGGGTAAGTAAGTTTAGGGTAGCATTTAAACTTAAGAAAGGCGTTAGGAGGATCCCCCGGCACGGGAACAATGTGTTAATCGATGGTAAAGTTGTGGGTTACGTAACTAGCGGGGCGTACTCTCCTGTACTTGGGAGAAGCATTGGTATGGGATATATTGAGGCAACACACTCCTACATAGGTTTCAAGGTAACCATAGACATCCGCGGCAAAACCTATGAAGCTAAAATACTTGATTTCCCTCTAATATAGTGTGATTCGGTGAAACCCCATGAGTGCAGAGGATATTCTAGTAAAGACAAAACTTGGTGAATACCTTGTTAAGAAGGGGTTACTCTACACTGAAAGCGACGAGTGGATCAAGGTTCAGGACAGTACAATCACTCTTGGCATAACAGATTACGCACAGAAAAAGCTAAAGTACGTGGTGAACGTTGAGTTACCCGAACCAGGCAGGTCGGTGAATGCGGGCGAGCCTATAGTTACACTGGAATCCGTAAAGTCCGTGGCTGACGCGTACTCTCCATGCTCTGGTGAAGTGCTAGAGGTTAATGAGGAACTCTACGATACGCCTGACCTAATAAATAAGGATCCTTACGGCGCGGGATGGTTAGTTAAGATAAAGCCTGCCGAACCCATAGATGAGAGCAAGTTCCTGAGCCCCGAGGCTTACGCGGAGAAAATTAGGGCCAAGGAGGAGTAGTAGTCAAGGAAACTCACCCATAAGGTTTTTCGCTGTTCAGTACTTCTTACTTTATAGGCTTTATAGGATATGGAATACTGGGTGGTAAGCATTGCCTTATCTCAGAATGCCTCCCAAGATAAAGGTTCTAGAAGCGGCAGGTGCGATAGCGGATGGCAGGATTACTTTCACCAATGAGAGGAATGCTGCAGTGGTGTCATCCGACGGTAGCCGGAGATACTCGGTCTACGTCGACCTGACGCGGAAGGAAGCGTGTAGCACCGATAACGGTACAGTGTATAGAGGGTACGTGGGCTACCCGATAATAGCTGTGCTCATGATTAAGGGGGCCTTACCGTACGATTCGAGAATAGGTGACGCCCTCAAAGGCATACCATGGAAAGCTCTAAATGAGAAGTATAAGAAATATGCCATAGTTGAGGATGAAGTGAAGAAAATCGCTGCCGAGCGAGGAGTCCCCCCAGAGGAGCTAGAGAAATTTAAAAACAATGTCTATAAAGAGCTAAAGAGGTTTAAACTCAAACTAACGGATATTTGCTTGAGTAAAGAATAATCCGTAAGTTTAATACCTGATGTAACAGGTAATCAGAGTAGAGAGATCATGGTGAAGAGCCTAAGAATAGTTGGCGGATATAGGATAGTGATGGAGTTATACTCCCCCTACCGAGTTAGGATATACGAGTACAATGACAGGATAAAGGACAGTGGTTACTACTTGAAACCCCTCCACATAGTACATAAGGTCGTTGGCGGGAGGAAGTTAAAGTACCTGTACTTTGGGCGTTATTGGTACCGCGTAATAAAACGAAAAGGGAAAATCAGGTGGGTATACGTAGGTAGGGACAAGCCTGATCCTCACCTCCCTGACCCGCCGATCTCGCCGTTCGAGGGTCTCGGCATACTAGTAGAGGGTGAGGACGTACTAGTCGACGAGAAGACATATGAAGCCCTCTCAAGAATATCGGTCAAGATAAAGGGAGAGAACCTGTTACCAGAGATCAATGTTTAATTAAAGTTCCTCGCTTACTAGTTAGAGTCACTCTTAACACGTAACACGCCCGTATTAATTACCGTGACTGACTTTCTGGTGAGATACCTATTATAGCGTTGTTTACGACTTGTGGTGGGGCTTGGAGAAGATGCCTAAGGAAAGGCCCTTCTACGCTAAGTATCCTTTTATGGTCTCCTTAAGGGAGTACCTTCTACATACTTACGGAACCGAGCTAACACTTAATGACTTACTTGACTTACATGATTTCAAGGAGCGCGGACTACTAAGAGTTAGGTCAGCGCTGGGGAAAGGCTCCTACTCGGTTTCGTTTGATGAGGATCAGGAGGTTATTTCGTTTTACTTGGCGTTAATGTTCGCTGTCATCGTAGATCCTTGGGCTTTACGTAAATACGCCGATGTTGAGGCCAAGCGCGCCGTTAACTTCATGCTGGGGGATAGGGATAAGGTAATCAGCATAATAGCTGGAAAACTTGGAGTTGAGTTAGAGTATTTTGGCTCAGAGTCAAACATCTGCGGCCATAGAGTGGTGGTGGGCGTAGAGAAGCGCACAGGCAAGGAGATAGTTGAGTGCCACCCTTTCAGAGTGACTATCCCTACTTACCTGCGGTTAACGGAATCACTTGTTTCAGATCCTAAATGGAAATTAGTGAATAGGTACGTGATCCGCGGGTATGTATACCTAAACAAGCGTGATGCTGCTAGGTTACTTGAGAACGCCGTCAAATCAAGGATTATTGAGTTAGCAAGCGAGCTTACATCAACCGCAAGTATTGACCCGGAGCGCGTCATGCCTGAAGTTAATGAGCTTAGGGAACTTGTACGTAGCGTACGTGGCTTCTTAAGTACAGAGAAAGATAAATTCATGGAGGAACTCAAGGGTCAGATCGTGGAGAAATTCTTTCCTCCTTGCATAACGGAGATCATGAATACCTTGCTTAAGGGCGAACATCTCTCACATCACCAGCGTTTCGCCTTGGCCACGTTTCTCCTGAATATTGGTGCGGATGTTGATTACGTGGTTGACCTGATGCGTAATCTCCCGGATTTCAACGAGAGAATAGCTCGTTACCAGGTAGAGCATTTGGCGGGGTTAAGAGGGTCTAGGAAAAAGTATAGTATGTATAGTTGTGAGAAGATGAAGACCCTAGGTATGTGTGTGGCGGAATGCGGAGTTAAGAGCCCTCTCCAGTATTACTGGCGTCAGTTACGTGCTTCTCGGAAAGCGGGGGGAGGTAAAACAGTATCTTCTCATACCCAGGAGTAGAGGAACCCTTCGGAACCCTAAACGAAACTACATTATCGGGACCTACCTCATACTTAAACCCAAACTCAGCTTCAATAACACGGCTTCCTGGGGGTAAAACCCATGTAACCGTGTAGTCGTACTCAGCAACGTCCTCCTCGTACTTATCCTCATACACGTTCAACCCAGGCTTAAGGATTCCCCTAAACCTGATAATAAATGATATATAGGGTCTACACGGGTCACCCGCAATACCCACTAGAGCCTTAATTATTCGCGGGCGAACACGTTTTCCGTTTACCCTGACTTCCTCAGTATCAATAAACGATTGCATGTTCTCCCTTACCTTAATTAACTCCTCACGTAGCCTAAGATTATCTGATAATATCTCCGCAAATTCCTGGTCTTCATCGATATACTCAAAAACTATTACTTCCGTGAATTGCCCTGACCTATCTACCGTGAAGTAACAGTACCCGAATACAGGCTTCACGGTGGCGTTACCTTTCTGTCCTCCTTAATTACTCGTAGCACGACTGCCGTTGATGTATGCTGAACGCCTTCAATGGTTCCTATCTTGTCGAGGAGTTCCGAGAGCTCCTTATGATCCCTGACAAGTATCTCTAGTGCGAACGTCCATTCCCCTGTGATGTCGTAAATTACTTTTATCTGCGGAATCTTAAGGAGCGCCTGCACTATATCATTATACTTCTTTATGTCTACTGCAAGGAAGACTAAGGATCTTAAATTATATCCCAAGGTCTCTGGCGAGACCTCCGCAACGATTCTCTTAATAATGCCTCTCTCCTTAAGACGCTTAACACGCATATAGACTGTAGAAGAACTTATGCCTAACATCCTTCCTAGCTCTGCATACGTTAGGTCGGCATTTTCTTGGAGAATATTTATTAATTTCTTGTCTATCTCGTCTAAATCTAAGACGGCCAAGGTAGCACCCACTTAATTTTTTATCATCAGTCAAATAAAAATCTTATCATTACATCTTTGGCGCCAGTAGATATTCAACGTTCCCCCCTTCAACAAGGGTGAATGAAAGGTAGAGGGGAACATCGCTCCCAAATTTTATGTTTACGGCATCGGTCACGCCTGTCAAGTTGAGCACCTTTAATATGTAGTCCTCATCATAGTTAGCTCGTGAAGGCTCCTTAACCTCCATCTCAAGTATGGATCCTCCCATCCTAGAAAGCCTTGCTTCAGCATTTACCTCTAGCGCCTTTAAGTAGAGGTACTGATCATCCTCAGCGGCGAAAGTTATTGTGCCAGCACCCTTAAGGTCTTTGAGGGCCTCCTTAAAGGCCCTAGCAACTACGAGTGCTGAAACCTTAAACTCAGGCGTTATCTCACCGACTTCCTGCGCTGAAACCTCTATGGACCTGTACTTGTATCTCTTCGTTGACATACCCTCTATTATTACTTCGTAGAATTCCTCATTGGCCTTGAACACGAACTTATCGCCTTTCTTGGGTTTGGGTAGGGTCTTGATGAGATTGTTGACATTTACACCGACCTCCAGGTCTTTCTCTATGCTGTACTCAAGGAATGCCTCCGAAGGTATTTTTATAACTATCAACGCTATTTGCGCTGGGTCCAGCGCCTTAACGGTCAAGCCCTCCTGTGTGAACCTAAATAGCGCCTCATCAACGATGTTCCCTAACGCCTCCAAGACCGTCACTAATTGCTTAGCGCTAGAATGCTCAAACTTGACGATATACTCCTCACTCATCTCAACAATCCCGAAGTAATGTTAATTAAGTTTCTAAAAACATTAGCGTGCGCGTGATGAGGACCACTCCGGAGCGGATTAGACGCTTTAAAAAGCATGAAGAACCGTGTGAGGGCTGATGGCCTCCTTTCGGTAAGCTAAAGCTTATTTGAAAACTTCTAACAAATCTTAGGGAGTGAGAGGTTGTCTTCCTTAAGCGATATTGAGAGGGAAGCTAAGGAGATCGTAGAGAGAGCTAAGAGGGAGGCAGAGGAGATACTACGTAAAGCTAAGGAGGAAGCAGAGTCATTGAGGAGCGCAGAAGTCGACGCATCATTGAGCGAGGATGAGATTAAGGAAATTGAGGAAGAGTTCCGTGTGAAACTTGAGAAGGCACAGGAAGACTTCGAGAGGATGAAGCGAGTAATAGAGGAGAGGTATAGTCGGTACAAGGGTGAAATTGTTTCCAAGGTTGTAGAGTTAGTCGCGGGGGCTACTCAAGGGAGTTAAAGATGATCGTATCTACCCCAGAGAAGGTAGTCTACGTAAGGGTGCTTACTGAGAAGAAACTTGCTGGGAAATTGCTGGAGGCCCTCCAGAGCGCCGGTTCCCTACACCCCGAGTTGCTTACCGAGATCAGCGAAAAAGACCGTGAGGTCCTCTCTAAGGAGGCTGAGAGACTACGTAAGCTAGAACGCGTACTCAGCGAGTTCGACACAATCATCCCCAGACAGATCCTCGTTAAGTTAGATGGTGAGATATCAGCAAGTAAGCTTCACGACTACCTCCTAAGCCTGCTGAGCAAACTCTCGGAAGCTTTACAACAAGCCAAGAGCATTAAGGCTAAGATTGAGCAAATCAGCGAGGAAATCACTAAGTCTGAAGAAATCCTGTGGGTATTATCAATATTGTCTGCAATTCCGAAATACAGCAATGTCTCCATTGACAACATATCCTTTAACGGGAATATCGTGGCTGCACGCACAATACTGCTGGAGAAGGATCTTGTTGATGAATTTCTCGCTGAGTTACCTAAAGACCTCAAGCAGCGAGTAGTGCTTGACATAGTGACCTTAAAGGAGTATAGGAAGGCAGTAATCATAGTTGCTGGCCCGAGGAGTGATGTGGAAGCTGTTAATGAGGTCTCCAGGAGTGTTGGAGGTAAGGTAATCGAGATACCTGAAAAGCACGTCACTATCTCAGAGTTTCTGAAAAAGTTGAGGGCGCGTATCAAGGATCTCCGTGTAGAGCTAGGCAAACTTAAGGACGAGTTCGAGAAGCTTGTAAGCAAGGTCTCAAAGGATCTGGCCCTGGGTAAGGTAGTGGTCACAGCGTACAGGGATAGGCTACAGGTTCTCCTCTCCGCTTTGAAGGGAAGGTATCTAGTCGCCGTTGAGGGATGGGTGCCTCTCTCGAGCAGGAAGTGGTTGGAGGATTTCCTTTATTCCGGTTTGAAGTACGTGTATGTCGTTGATTCTCCTCCACCACCCGATAAGACACCGCCGACGAAGCTTAAGAACCCGCGCATATTTAAGCCCTATGAAATGATAACGAAGATTTACGGCGTTCCGAATTACAATGAGTATGACCCGACCCCAATAATTACGTACTCCCTTACCTTATTCTTCGGTCTAATGTTTGCTGATGTGATCTACGGTACCGCTATGTTCATCATAGTTAACTACCTTCTAGAGAAGACAGGGTTCATAGAGAACCCCTACTCTGAGGGATACAGGTTATTCAAGAGGCTCTGCACTTACCTCTCATTATCGTCGATATTCTTCGGTTTACTCTCCAACAGCTTTGCCGGGTACTCAATAGTCTTCAATAACGGTAGGATAAGCTTTGTCGCATCCTCAGGATCAACGCTACAGGCTTTGCTACCGCTACTTAACCCCATGTTCTTCATAAACCTTGCACTAATTATTGGACTAGTACACGTTAACATAGCACATATTCTCTCGTTCATAAAGTACATTAAATTAAGAGATAAGGGAGAGATCATCTCCAAGGTAGGGTTCTTCATAAGCGAAGTATTCGGCATACCATACGTCCTGTACAAATTCCTCAACGTTAGCCTACCAGCGCCCTTGAACTCCTTTGCAAACTACCTAGTGTACGGCATAATTGTTGGGTTATCTCTGCTAATTGCTGGTAAGCTAATAGCTTACAAGGCGCTGGGCTCGCTGTTCTGGCTCTTCGACCTGACAGGACTTCTCGGTGACATAATGTCGTACACGAGGCTAGCGGGGATAGGCCTGGCTACATCATTACTGGCGCAGAATTTTAATAGCCTTTCCTTAGAACTCGGCGGTGCTATTTCGTCGGCGATACCGATACACGCTTTGGGATTAGTTCTCGGCGCTATAGCCATGTTTATCGTCATGATACTAACTAACCTACTGAACATAGCATTCGGAATAATTGGCGCATTTGTTCACTCGCTGAGGTTATGCTTCGTGGAGTTCCTCCCCAAGTTCTATGAAGGGGATGGAAAAGAGTTCCAGCCCTTCACAATAAAGGTTGAGGACGCCATCCTCATAGGTTCCGGCGGGATTCACAGCTCCTAATCCTGCTAAGGGTCGTTCATCATTTTTGCGTAGTGCAGTAATTTATCTTCTAGACGAATGTCCTCAATCATTAGTTATACGTCACTATCATTACGTTACGGATTTGAAAAATTTGTATAGTTCATTATATAATATTCTTTATAAGCCCCCCTTATTTTATAATATCGAAGGTGCGACGCCGTGGATATTGTGAATTTCGTTGCGACACTAGGCATAGCCTTAGGTCTGGCAGGAGGTTTAGCAGGGTCATCCATAGGAACCGCTAGAGCAGCGTCGGCTGGGCTTACAGTGTTGGCTGAGGAGCCCGGGTACTTCAAGCAAGTGCTGATACTATCCGCATTACCTATGACTCAAACGTTCTACGGTCTGATCTTCACCTTACTGGGTCTCACGTCAGTGCTTCCCTCCGTTAGCGAGTTAACTGCCCTTAAGGGCTGGGCTTTCCTAGGCATAGGAATAGCCGTATTCTGTGCCGAGTTCGCATCCGCGTGGATGCAGGGCGTCGTGTGTATGTCGGGTATTATAGAAGTACCGAAAACTAAGGGAGGAATATGGGTACACACGATGATACTCGCGTCCTACGTTGAGCTGTTCGGAATCCTTGGATTAGTGTTTGGGTACTTACTTCTCACCATGGTGGCTGGCCTACCTGTGTAGGCGATGCGTTATGAGCCTAGAGGAACTAAGGAAGAGGATTTTGGAGGAGGCGCAGAGAGAGGCAGAGGAAATATTACGCAAGGCTAGGGAGGAGGCAGAGAGAATCATCGCTGAGGCTAAGGAAGAATATTACAAGAAGTTAAGGAATGCTAGGAGGAAGGCGCTACAGGAATTCACCGAGAAGAAAAACGCGGAGTATGTCAGCAAGTTAATGGAGTTTAATACTGAACTCCTGAAGCTTAAGAATAGAATACTTAATGAAATCCTAGCAGAGGTACGAAGGGAGCTGACAGAGCTACCTATCTCCAAGCGCAAGGAATCTCTCAAGATTCTTCTTAGGGAGAGCATCGAAAGCGGCGTCTTTACCGGTAACGTGATAGTTAAGGTGGTTCCCAAGGACTCCGATGTAATTAAGGAGATTGTTCAAGAGCATTTTAAGGACATTGTGACTGCTGTGGAATTATGTGACCCGAGAAGATTAGGTGGTGTACTTGTTGAGAGCCTTGATAGAGAGCATGCCATTGATAATACTTACACCACGCGGCTTGAGAAGGCAATGCCTGAAATTATGAGTATACTCAACGCTAAGATATTCCAGTCTGAAAGGGTAATCCAAAAATGAGTTCAGGCAACCTAAACTTTCTTGAGAAGGTCAAGGTTGAGTTTCAACACATCGTAACTCCCGATTTACTGCGTTCGCTAAGTGAGTCCAACCTAGCAAACATTGATGCCTTCTTGGAATCCTTGAACCCTTACCCAGCTATTGAATGCTTGAAGGCACGGACTGGCATTGACATTCGGGAAGCGTCCCTTAAGGAGATTTTCGCCGCGCTCATGAGGTGCTGGCATGACGATCTAACGAACATTGCGGAACTAACTAAACCTGGGGAGAACGTTGTCCGGTTTATTACATTGTTTATGAAAAGGTATGAACTCCTAGAGTTACTTGAAGCACTGCGAGAGCTTTCGTTAAATCGGAGAGTACTAACCCGCTTTCCCTTCATTAGTGAGTGGTTACTGGAGAGACTCGCAAGTGCTGAGAGCACTCAACACCTGATATCCGTGCTCAGAGAGTACCGTTCAGTACCTGCGATGATAGTGGCTGATGCCCTTATGCTGAGCACTGAGGGCTCTATTCACGAACTTAACGTTAATTCCCTACGCGATTCTGTAGTTGAGGACTACTGGCGCAGAATAGAGTCCGTAGCCAGTGGTATTCAGCCTAAGGTAAAGTTCGATAAGTGCTTGAGGAATCTCAAGCTAATTGATATGCTTGGGTTAAGGGTTAGGGAGGCATTCCTTGAAGGTAAGGAAGTCTCTGCGGATCTTCCGAAACTACCCTCAAAGATTTCCGAAGTTATTGGAGACAGTGATCCCTTAGGGGCTGATTTCATCATTGCTACGCTAAGATATGCTATGTGCGTTGATGAGATGGTGTTCAGTCCTCTTTCACATGATGTGACTATCGCGTATATGGTTGCGAAGGAGTATGAGGCATTTCTCCTTTCATCGTTTATTAGGTCGCAGGCTCTTGGTTTGGGCAAATATTTTCTCGATGAAGTACTTAGTAGGTGGTTGAATACCTATGACAAAATTACCGGTAAGTAAGGGTAGCATATGTGTTGTCGGGGATGAATACTTTACGCTAGGTTTTGCGTTAGGAGGGGCTAGTGAGAGGTACGTAGTTAGTATCAACGCTCCCGATGATGAGGTGCTTAAGGTATTAAATACCGTGGTTGATGATTTATCCAAGAAAGGTATAACACTAGTAATTGTACAAGATAAACTCAAACCCTATTTCGAGAGGGTGAGGCAATCACTAAGTAAAGGTGTTGTTATTTATGTTCCTGACATTACGTCCGCCTCTAAGGCGGAGGTTAAGGAGTATTATTCCTCCTTAATAAGACGTTACTTAGGTATAGCTTTGGAACTTGGGTGATACCTTTGGTCGTGGGTAAGATAAGACGTATCTCAGGCCCGCTGGTCGTGGCTGAAGGTATGAGTGGATCCATGGTTTACGAGGTAGTGTATGTCGGTGAGGAGCGCCTCATAGGCGAGATCATAGGTTTACAAGGTGACCACGCTTACATCCAAGTTTACGAGGATACCTCAGGACTTGAGGTCGGGGAACCCGTAGAAGGTTCAGGAAGCCTTTTATTCGCTGAGTTAGGACCTGGGATCGTTGGCAAAGTCTTTGATGGGCTTCAGCGCCCCCTGTCAGTTATTGGGAGCCTCATAGGTCCCTTCGTGAAGAGAGGTGTGAAGGTCCCAGCACTCCCGCGTGACGTTAAGTGGCACTTCACTAGGAACAGTAAATTGAAACCCGGCGATAAAGTGGGGCCGGGAACAATTCTTGGGGTAGTCAAAGAGACTCAACTCATTGATCACTACATAATGGTTCCACCAAACATCCATGGGAGGCTGAAGGAACTTGTTAGTGATGGGGACTACACAATAACTGACCTCATAGCGGTGGTTGAGGCAGATGGAAAGGAAGTTGAGTTAACTATGCTTCAGAAGTGGCCCGTGAGAAAACCAAGGCCTTACGTAAGGAGGCTTGAACCCACGGAACCCTTAATCACGGGGCAACGAGTGCTTGACATGATGTTCCCGATAGCCAGGGGCGGTAAGGCAGCCGTGCCCGGAGGCTTCGGTAGCGGTAAGACCGTACTCCTCCAGACACTTACCAAGTGGGCACGCACTAGGTTGAACATCTACGTAGGATGTGGGGAGCGAGGTAATGAGATGGCGGATGCCCTCCACAGCTTCCTTAAGCTCAAAGACCCGGCCTCAGGAAGACCTCTAGCTGAGAAAGCCGTGTTTATTGCTAACACTTCAAACATGCCTGTAGCGGCTAGGGAGACAAGCGTGTTCCTAGGAGTCACTATAGGGGAGTACTTCCGTGACATGGGGTATGATGTGCTCCTAGTTGCTGACTCAACCTCCAGGTGGGCTGAGGCAATGAGGGAGATCTCCGCGAGGCTTGAGGAGATGCCTGGTGAGGAGGGCTTCCCCGCATACTTAGGGTCAAGGCTCGCCGAGTTCTACGAGCGATCAGGAAGAGTGAAATGCTTGGGTGAAGGTAACCGCGTGGGGTCACTGACCATAGTCGGCGCGGTATCGCCTCCTGGTGCTGACTTCAGCGAGCCAGTCACGCAGAACACCCTAAGGTATATTGGTACGTTAATAGCGCTTGACGTGTCACTAGCTAACCGCAGGCACTTCCCCGCCGTGAGCTGGTTACTTAGCTACTCACTCTACGTGGAGACTGTTGAGCGTTGGTGGAGGGAATCATTCCCTCAATGGAGAAGGCTTAGGGACGAGGCATTGAACATTCTTCAGCGTGAGGCGGAACTCATGGAGATCGTTAGGTTAGTTGGGCCTGATGCGCTACCTGACAATGATAAGTTGCTACTCGACGCAGCTAGGATGATTCGGGAGGACTTCCTACAGCAAAATGCTTTCCATCCAATAGATAGTTATTGCCCGCCAGAGAAGACCGTGCTTATGATGGATGTCATACTTACATTCTATCATGAGGCGCTAAGAGCATTAAATAACGGCGTACCGCTCGAGAAGATTAGGGCACTACCAGTAAGGGTTAAGATAGCCCGTATGAAGGAGGTACCTTACGATCAGTTCAAGGATGCTTACAACACACTAATTACAGAGATCCAGGACAGCATCAAAGAGTTGCTTAAGGAGGTGGGTGCGGAATGACAGAGCTCTACGTGAAGGAAGTTAGGAAAGCACTGAGTGCTAAGGGATCGTTACTCTTCGTTAAACCCGTCCCCGGAATTAAGTATAATGAAGTAGCCGAAGTAATCCTAGAGTCCGGTGAGACAAGGTTCGGACAAGTAATAGACGTGTCACGAGACGTTGCCGTCCTCCAAGTCTTCGGCGGGGTCAGCGAGGTTAACTTGAAGAATGCTCACGTAAGGTTCAAGGGCGAGGTCCTCAGGATACCTGTATCCTTGGACATGCTTGGACGTATCTTTGATGGTTTAGCAAGACCTATTGACGGCGGTCCCCAGATAGTTCCGGAAGATTGGCTAGACATAAACGGTGCTCCGATAAACCCTGCGGTTAGGGAGCCACCCTCCGAGTTCATTGAGACAGGTATCTCAGCCATCGACGGCTTGTTCTCAGTGGTTAGGGGGCAGAAGCTTCCTATATTCAGCGGGGCTGGCTTACCCCATAACAGGATAGCTGCGCAGGTAGTGCGTCAGGCAAGGGTTAAGGGTAAGGGGGAACGCTTCGCCGTAATATTTGCTGCGATAGGCGTAACTTACGAGGAGGCGTACTTCTTCATAGAGAACCTAAGGAAGACAGGGAACATTGAAAACATCGTCGCGTTCATCAACACCGCGGCCTCGCCTGTGATCGAAAGAATCGTCGTTCCTAGGGTGGCCTTGACCACGGCTGAGTTCCTCGCATGGCGCCACGGCATGCATGTCCTAGTGGTGATGACCGACATGACTAACTACTGTGAGGCGCTACGTGAATTAAGCGCTGCTAGGGAGGAGATACCCGGGAGGAGGGGGTACCCGGGCTACATGTACACGGACCTTGCAACAATCTATGAAAGGGCCGGAAGAATTCAAGGTATGAAGGGTTCGGTAACACAGATGCCCATACTTACGATGCCTAACGACGACATAACGCATCCCATACCCGACCTCACGGGCTACATAACCGAAGGACAGATAGTGCTCTCAAGGGACCTGCATAGAAAGGGTGTTTACCCGCCAGTAGATGCTCTCCTCTCGCTCTCTAGGCTCATGAAAGACGGCGTTGGTCCCGGCAAGACTAGGGAAGACCATTACCAGGTATTCATGCAGTTAATAGCAGCATATACGGAGGGCCAGTACCTGAGGGAACTCTCCGCAATAATAGGTGTTGAGTCGCTAAGCGAACGTGATAAAAGGTACCTTGAGTACGCGGAACTATTCGAGAGGAAATTCATAAACCAGGGTGAGTTCGAGCGCAGAACTATTGAGGAGACCCTGGATATCGGTTGGGAACTCCTATCAATGCTACCGGAGGAGGATCTGAAGTTAATCAGCGTGGAGAACATTAAGAAGTACCACCCCAAGTACCGCAAAGCGCTGAAAGGTGGTGAGGTAAGTGTCGCAACAAACACTAAGGGTAACTAGGCCGACGAAGATAGAGTTAATCAGGTTAAAGAAGCGTGTTAAGGTAGCTAGGAGATTACATAAAGTGCTGAAGGATCGTCTCATAATACTGACGCAGGAACTTATAATGCTGATGAAGGATGCCGTTGAGTTACGTCAGAAGGTCTGCGATAAGGTGCAGGAATGCGAGTCCCTCCTCATTAAGTCAACACCCCTCATCGACCCCTCCTTAATGGAATCCTACGCCCGCACCAAGTACGATAAGATCGAGGGTATGATAGGGTCGCGCGTGGTTGCCGGCGTCCGCGTACCACTAATCGAGGTCGTGAGGAAAGGTAAGCCTAGGGAGAGTCCAGAGTACCCCATACTGCTGACGCTTACTAGCAGGTGCTTCGAGGAGCTACTGGACCTCATAGCTAGGCTGGGTGAGGTAGAGGCTTCCATAACTAGGTTGGGTGCTGAGGTAGCGCGTGTTAAGAGAAGGGTTAACGCGTTAGAGAACGTCCTAATACCTAGGATGGAGAACACCATAAAGTTCCTAGAATTCAAGTTTGAGGAGAGGGAGCGTGAGGATAAGACTAGGATGAAGAAAGTGAAACAAATACTCGCACGAAAGGAGGGGACCGTCTCTGCTTCCACTTAATGGTGAAGAGTTTGGAAGCGACACTACCGATAGGGTTCTGGAGCGCTTACTACGCGACGAACTCAAGGCCGTTAACTACATGCTTCCAAAGAAGAGGAAAAAACTCAAAGAACTCCTCAACGAGGAATACCCACATGTCCCACTGCGTGACGGTAGTGCCCACATGTTCAGATACTCCGAACTCCAGAAAGCCTGCGATGTCCTAGGGAATGAGCTCTGCGGAAAACTCCTCCTACCAATAATCCTCGAAATGAGGGCCGAGCTAAAGGAGATGGTTGCTGAGGTCGAGGACCCCATCGCCATAAAGCTGATTTGCAGGATCCTCAATATTAGTGAACCTGAGAGTCCTCCCTTACGGCTGTACCCCATACACCTAAGGGTCCTCAGGCGGGAGATAGGTACATTACTCATGTACGCCATCAGCTTCAGACGAGCATTGGGGGAAGAACCCTAACACCCTGACTATCCCTGAACCTGGAATATTGCTAGGGCCGGTGATTTAATTAAGGGGTAGGTGGGGCTCCGGCCGGGACTTGAACCCGGGACCTCGGGGTCCACAGCCCCGCGCGCTACCGATCTGCGCTACCGGAGCCACACGACCCATTATTTTGTGGGGCATAACGGGTTAAAATTGGTTTCTGCCTAGGCGCTTATAAGCTTGCTTAGTTCTTCATCATAGGGATGGATGTCTTGGGGATCCGAGAAATAGGTGTTGAGGTGTTCGTGCCTGACGTTAGTGTGATTATTGACGGCACGCTACGTAGGTTAGTAATTGACGAAAAACTCAAGGGCAGGCTCGTGATACTTAAGGAGATAGTGGATTCATTTGAGGAGCAGGCCAAGGAGGGGCGAGCTGTTGGTCTTATAGGCCTTGAGGAACTGAGGCTGATTAGGGTAGCGTGTGAGAATAAGGGTATTGAACTTGATGTTGTTGAGATGTCTGGAAGAAGGAAGTACTCAACACTTGACTCTCTAACACGTAGTTATTGTTTGGAATCGGGTGCAACACTCATAACTTCATCGAAGGTTCAGCAGTTAGCTGCTGAGTCCTTAGGCATTAAGGTGCTTTACGTCCCACCACCTAGGGCACGCCTAACACTACTTGAGAGGTTCTTCGACGATTCAACTATGTCAGTACACTTGAAGGAGGGCGCACCTCCGTACGCTAAGAAGGGGTATCCTGGCCACTGGTCCTTAGTTCAGTTGGGTGAGTCACCACTCAGTAGGGAGGAGGTAGAGGCGATAGCTGATGAGATCATAGAGGCTGCTAGGACAACGTCTGAGGCCGTCGTAGAGGTTGAGAGAATGGGGTCAACGATAGTTCAGCTCGGCGATTACAGAATAGTGATTACTAGGCCACCGATGAGCGACGGGTGGGAGATCACTGCGGTACGCCCACTAGCCAAGCCCAGGCTAGAGGACTACAACTTGCCTCCCAAGCTAGTGCGGAGGCTGGAGGAACGTGCTGAGGGTATATTAATAGCTGGCGCGCCAGGTATGGGTAAGACCACATTCGCGCAAGCACTCGCCGAGTACTATATGCGTAAAAGGAAGGTTGTGAAGACCATTGAATCACCGCGTGACATGAGGTTACCGCCGGATGTAACTCAGTACTCTAAAGTGTATGCATCGCCTGACGAGCTACATGACATACTCCTTCTCTCCAGACCAGACTACACGGTATTTGACGAGATGAGGACCGATGACGACTTCAGACTTTATGTTGATTTAAGGTTAGCTGGCATAGGCATGATTGGCGTCGTACATGCAACTACACCCATAGACGCAGTTCAAAGGTTCCTGCGTAGGGTCGACCTAGGTATGATACCATCCATAATCGACACAGTCATATTCATTGAGGAGGGTGAAGTACGGAAAGTATATGAGTTAAATATGACCGTGAAGTTACCCACAGGCTTAAGGGAAGCTGAGTTAGCGAGACCCGTGGTGGAGGTGAAGGACTTCCTTACTGGTCAGCTAGAATACGAAATATACACCTTCGGTGAGCAAACAATAGTGGTTCCCGTCAGGGGCCTTGGAATCACCGGGTTGGAGAGCAGGTTACGCAGAATACTCCATAACATCGTACCGACAGCTGAGATCCGTGTAGAGGGTAGTGAAGTCACAATACTTGTTCCTAGGGAGGATCTCAGGTCACTCAAGAGACTAAGGAGAAAGTTAAGGAAGCTTGAGAGTGAGTACGGCATAACCATATCACTGAAGCTCATATAACTAGTACTAGTTACGAGGTAGTGTTCTATGCTCCATAAAGTTCAAGGATATGTAAGAACCCTAACCTACTTATCTAGTGACGACTTAGACATACCGCCACGATCCAAGACAGCAATACGTGAGAAAAGAGTGATGAGGGTAAGCGTTAGGGGTAGAAACTTCACTTTCTTTAAGGGTAGGGATCGTGATTACTTCATCGTGAGGAGATTCCTCTGCACATGTAAGGACTTCGAGTTCAACGTCGTGTTACGCCGTAGGAGGCCTGCCTGCTATCACCTCGTGGCAACAGAGATTGCTGAGAGGATGGGTACTGTTAGGGAGCTTCGGTTGCGTACCGATGAATTTTATGATATAGTATACGAGCTCATACTCGACGGCAAATCCAATACGTTACGTAAGTTACTTCTCAGGCGGCGGTAACTTAATTATAGGCCTCACGTATCCCCTAACACGGTGATTTAATGGGTAGGCGTAGAAGGAAACGCTATAAGAAGATAGGGCAGCAGAGGCGCCGACTGCCTAAAGTGTTTCAATGTCCTGCCTGTGGGTTACCTAACTTAGTTATCGATGTTGAGGAATACACCGTTAACGAGGGAGACGAGAGCTTCACTAGGAAAAGAGCTGTAATCAAGTGCCTTAATCCTTCGTGTGGGCTACGCGCAACTATGGAGGACATACCCCCGATACTTGACGCTGTGGACATCTACTCGAAGTTCTTAGATAAATTCACTTCCGGTGAGATTGAGGTAACTTATGAGACTCCCGAGGAGGAAAGCGTTGAGGAGGACACAGAATAACTGGTCATCAGTGCATGACTACATCACTAATAAGATCGCTGAGGAAGGTGCGCTACACTTCACGCTAATAGATCCCGACAAGGCTTACGGAGAAGCGTTAAAGAACGTGCGCAAATTGGGTAAGTTCATGGTTGAGGCAGGAACGGATGCATTCCTCGTCGGCGGGTCTGTGGGGGTCTCGGAGAGGGACGCGGACGCTGTAGTTCAGGAACTTAAGGGGTTGGGAGTCCCAGTCATACTATTTCCAGGGAACATCACCGGTATATCCAGGTATGCTGACGCCATACTCTTCCTCTCACTCCTAAACTCAGACGACCCGTACTTCATCATAGGTGCGCAGGTACTTGGAGCACCAATAATAGAAAGATACGGACTAGAAACCTTGCCCACAGCTTACATAATAGTTGGGTATGGCGGTGCGGCAGGATATGTTGGGAAGGCAAGGCCAATACCGTACGACCGCCCCGAAATAGGGGCCGCATATGTACTAGCAGCCAGGATGATGGGGATGAAGTACGCATACCTCGAAGCAGGATCTGGGGCGCCAGAACCAATACCACCCACTTTCATAAGGTACGCAGCCAAAGTAAAGAAGAACCTAACACTCATCGTCGGAGGAGGCATAAGGTCACCCGAGAAAGCCAAGGCCGCCGTAAGGGCAGGTGCAGATATCATAGTAACGGGAACAATCGTAGAGAAAGACCCCGAAAAATGTGTAGAAATTATAAAATCAATAAAGAGAAAATAACTAGAACTTATAAGCCTCACCCCAAACAGAAAGCATGGCGCGGCGGTCGTCTAGCCTGGTCTAGGACGCCGGCCCCCCAAGCCGGAGATCCCGGGTTCAAATCCCGGCCGCCGCACCAATCTCCTACAAAATTATTGAACTCCAAGTCAATAGCACGGTATCCTTAAGGAACACACTACAGTGTCTTAATCTAAGGTAGGGTAGCGAAAATATCCAGGATGCTCTATAATGTCGTTTTCCGCTATGATTTTGTTAGCATAATAATTATTGTTGTGAGTATTATTGCTAGCGCGAGTGTGGCTAGTGCAAATGTTTTTAGGTCGCGTTTAATTGCATGTATGACGGCTATTGTTATTAGTGACGTTATGGGTGCAGCTATTATTATTCCTAGTCCGTAATATGTTAGTGGTTTGAATGTAGGGTTTATTGTTGTTAGTGTCTCCCCTAGTACCGCTATTATTAGTCCGGTGATTGTGCCGTACCTTAGGATTAGTGATGGTATTTTATACTCCATAGTTTTCCTCCCATTATGGAGTTATCGATGTGAGTAGTCTTAGGGATGCGTATAGTAGTACTGCGCCGAACACTATCTTCACGTATTTTGGCTTTGTTTTCTTTAGGCACTTTGCCCCGAGGATAGCGCCAGGTATTATGCCCATCGAGAGTAGCGTCGCTGTTAGGGGGTCCGTAAAGCCCTCCGTTAGATAGACTATTTCCCCGCTAGCTGCTGTGAGGCCCACCATGAAGGAGCTTGTCGCTACCGCCGTTTTTATGGGGAGCTTCATTATGTACGTCATTATGGGTACCTTAATCACACCCCCACCTATCCCGAAGACCCCAGAGGTTAGTCCCGCCATGAATGAGAGGGTAGAGCTTATTGCTTTGCGGAGGGTCGTTACGTTTCCGGGAGCTTCTGCGTGTTTCCTTTGTTCGCGTAGCGCTTTCCATATTGTCTCGGTTGATATGTACAGGAATAGGGCACCAAGGGCTACCTTGAGGACGTTTGCCGGTAGCGACAGTGTTACGTAAGCACCTGTTATCGCCCCCAACGCTGTGAGGGGTTCTAGTAATAGTGCCGTGTTCATATCCACTAATCCACGTCTAAGGTATTCGCTTGAGGCGGAGGATGAAGTAACAACTATGCACATAAGGCTGGTCGCTATCGCGATTTTAACGTCATAACCAAGAGCTAAAACAAGGAACGGTACTAGTAGGCTTCCTCCACCTATCCCAGCCATGGCTGAGATGAATCCTATTCCGAGTGCACCGATTACTATTAGTATCGGTATCATTTCATGCGCCTTACGTCCTACTATTGATGATGGCTTACCTTAATATCCTAATTAAGTGATGCCGTAGCGTTCCCTGTAGTATCGTGTGTGATTCCCACTTACACAGTGCCTGGAGGAACCTTGAACACGTACATTCTCCCCTCTACCTTAGGCAAGCTCATTATATGTTCCAGTGCTTCCTTACCGTTTAGTGCCCTATCTTGGAGATCCACCCTGACCCCCGTTAACGTCCCCTTCTCTATGAGGAATTTCATATTAATCTTCCTGTCCGAGGACCTAATGTTCATGTACAGTATGTCTTCTTTGAGGTCACCATACTTCCTGCTGACCTGATTCAGTACCTCTTCACCGCTTAGGCTGACTTTCGTAGTGTCAATTAGTTCAGACCTAAGCAGAATCATGCCTAGTATTAACTCGTCGCCTAACTTGTCAGGATTCGCTCTGATATTGATTCGTGCTGGTGCCTCCTTCCTTTCCCTCACTTTCTCGGGGGCTTCTTCGTACTTGCGTACCTCCTTAGGCTGTGGTTTGACTTCACGCTGAGTCGGTGCTGGTGCCTTAACCTCAGGTTTCTTAACCTCCTTAACTTTCTCCCTTGGCTTCTCCTTCTCTACTGGGGTTTTCTCCATGACCTTCTTTCTTTCCCTATACACCTCAGCAATCATTGGTAGTTGAAACATTATCTTGTTTTTAGTATCGTCTATGAACGCAGCTATTCCTGGAGCAAGTATTCGTTCCTTAAAGAACCCTGCCTTAACTACAACTTTCCCGCTTATTATTGTTCCCGCACCACGCCTCTCAACATTTATCACTATTGTGAGTGCTATGGGACCTGCCCCCTCAATTATTATTCGGTTCCTCTCCCTTCTCAACCTCAGTCTCAACCTGTAAGTGGAGCCGGAGATTCTGAGTGTAACGTAAGCTTCATTATCGTTGATTAGCTCCATCGACTCATAAATAGACCACATCGGTATGCTGAGTTCGAGGTCGGATAAAATTTCAAGGACATCTTCAGGGGGGACTACTGTGACTACCTCGAATGACCTCTCTATCACCATTAATCATCACAGCCCCTGTATATTTTGAAGCAAACAGCTTAAAAATATGAATACGATCCAAACAGTTAACATTCACAATTAACTCAAAATCCATTATAAAATGCTACATTATGAGAAAACATCAGAAGAATATACAGTGTGAACACCTCATAACGTAAGATAATATTTACCTTAGGAGAACCATAGCAGGGGGAATGCGGTCTGAGCAACGTGAGTCTAGCCAGCAAGTTACATGATATCATATGCGCGGACGTCAACAAGCGTGGGGTAATAGGTGACCTCTGCAAAGCCACCACCAGCAAGTACGGTGTTAACCCACTCCTGCTGGTATGCGAGACTCTCGCAGATATCATACAGCATCATAAGGCTGATGTGATCTTCATTTCATTCGGTTTCGCCACACCCCCAAAATACGTGCAGGAAACGGACGGGGTTACTGGGGCAATATTCCTTGCTAGGGCTTTGAAGAGGCTTGGCGTAACTACCGCCCTAATAATTGACAAACGGACAGACCTAATCCGCGTAACTGAGGAGTCTTTAAGGGCAATTGGTTTAAAACCTGTGCTTACGGAAGGATGCCCTCTTAGCGTGCGTAGCCTACGTAATGCTTGGGTCCCCATACTTACTCTGAGGACAGCATACCCCCTAACTAGGGGCGACCTTACAGAAATATTCGATAACCTACCACCTTCAGCAATAGTGTTTGTGGAGAAGGCTGGACACAACTACTTAGGAGTGTATCACTCTATGAAGGGGATCGACATCTCACAACACCACTCACACATCGAGGAGGTTATAAATGTCACTAGAACCTACGGCACCATCACGATATCTGTTGGTGATGGAGGAAATGAAGTCGGTATGGGGGTTATTGAGGATACTATTAGGAGGGTAGTACCTTATGGCAACACTTGCAGGTGTCCCTGCAGAGGCGGTATAGCCGCGAGTTCCGTGGTTGATTACCTAGTAACGTCAGTGATTTCGAATGTAGGTGCCTACGCCATGGAGTTACTTCTACTTAAGTTACTTGGTAAGTTGAATTACGCGCATACGGTCAGTAATGAGATACTGTGTTTGAAGTCCGCGGTATCCAACGGGGCTGTAGACGGCGTTACGGGTATGTCTAGGGTTATGGTTGATGGACTGCCGCAGGATTCTTATGAAGAGTTACTTTACAGAGTACTCAGTACGGTGACCTAACAGTCCTTCATCCACGATAGGTTCTGGATAAACTCCTCCTCATGAGGTGCTATTGAGTTAAGCTCCCTCTCCAGCTTTTGGATCGCTGAGGGACTTGGTTTCCTGAAAGGATTCTTAATAACTTTCACAGAATACTCACAACATGATTGCGGTGTTACCTGTATGGCAACATCACTCATCTCCGCGAGGAGTCCTGCCTCCCTAATATCGTTTCCGCGGGTCCCGAACAACCTAAAGGTTACTATCCCATTGGACCTATCTATCGATACAAACGCATAATTCATTTGATTGAATAATTCCATATTCTGCCACAGCACGTCCCTCTCAACCGTCACGTCCAGCACTAATACAATATCTGGGTCATATTCCTCAGACACTACTAAGGTTCTACCCATGAGTTCCGTAACCGACATTGTGAATAGATCTTGAACATGAATCTTCACATACTTACTGAAGTCCTCCTTAGAGCAGTCCTCACCAAGCGCTCTTAATGCTGAGTATACATACGTACTGATGAGCTCTGCTGAAGATGAGCTCGTCACTATCAGTAACCTCAGCTTATTCCTTACCGCTCTACGCGCGATTATCGTTGCAAATCTTAACGGAACACCTGATCCTATGGGGTACGTCACTAGGATCTGCTCACCCCTGAATATTGGACCTATCACCCTGCTCAGGGGATCACCATCAAGTATCGTTAGCTTAGATCGAACCTTGTGCTTGGGGCTCCATGTATACGGAGGCTTTACTACCTTTATCCCGGCCCCCTCAACAATAGCAAATGGAAACTCGCTCACCCTCACGCTCCTTCCCCTAAACTTCCTTATCTCAAGCCTTCGTGTGGGTTTCCCACGCTCACTAAGTAGCTTTGCCACCAGCACCACGTCAGCCACGAACTCTATACCACCCAAGTCAACGCGTTCCTTACCGTAAGGTAAGTCACCTATTAATATCATGGTCTTACGAAGCTCCGAGACCACCTTGTATATTCCGGCGTGCAGAAAGGAACGACGGGATGGGTCGTCCTTAAGGTACCAGAGTATCGGTGTCACACTATCTATCACTATTAAGTCCGGATCCTCCTCCGTAACCGTGCGGGTAAGTATGTCGACAAACACGTCACACGCCATCTCTCCTGAGAATGTCGGTAACTCAATAAACTTCAGTAACCCCTTATTCTCGAAGTCCTTGAGCCTCAAACCTAGGTTCTCCATGTACGTGAAGTACTTCTCCTTAGTTTCGGATGTACTGAAGTAAACCACCTTAATGCCGAGCCTATCCATGTTGCAGGATACTACCTTAGAGACAAGCGTTGTCTTACCCGCGCCAGGATGACCCAAGAGCACTATTAGAGTTCCCGGCTGTATCTCCCCTAACTCGTCATCTAAACCTGACACACACCATCTTAGCGTTTTACTCACACTAATACTCATCACCCGGTAAGGGGGACTCGTTTTACTGAGGTTAACCCTATTTAAAAATTTTAACTGCATGTTTTCCTTAACTTGTAATGGAAGCTTTATTAACTTCCTTACCCGCCGAAGGCCCTATCACCAGCGTCACCTAGTCCTGGCACTATGTAACCCTTATCATTTAATTTAGGATCTATTGATGCTGTGTACATCACCGCGTCTATCCCTAACTCATCACATACTTCAGATAGTCTTTCTATAGCGTGGGGAGTCGTTATGACTGATACTATAGCGTACTTCTTCGCTCTTCCTTTCTCGACGACTTTCCTTAGTATGGTCTCCATTGTTGAGCCTGTGGCAACCATCGGGTCAACTAGTATTACTATATCATCGCTACTTATGTTGGGTATCCTCGCGTAGGATATTTCAACATCGAATCGACCATTGGGTGACATGCCTTTCTCCTCAACTCTTCTAGCAGACACTATCCCTTGCCTTGCTTGCGGGAATATCTTAATGAGTCCCTCAACCATGGGCCATGCAGCACGAAGCACCGTTACTATCACTACCTTATCAACACCCTTTATCTTCAGTCCCTTCGCCTTAACTCCTAAGGGGGTCTCAACGTAAACTTCTTCGGTCTCAAAGTCCTTTATCATCTCTAACCCGAACGCCCTACCCATCCGAACAAGCGATTTCCTGAATTCTATTTGTTTCGTGTCCTTATTTCTCAGCACGGTGAGTATTGCTTGAATATAGGGATGATCTAGGACCTTGACTTTCAAACCCATATCACCTTCCCAGGTGCTCTCCCCCAGAAGCTAAATATACCATCACCTCTATAATATCCCTTAATGAAACCATCCCTACCGGCACACCATCTCTCACTACGGGGAGGTGCCTTACTTTGGCCTCCCGCATTTTACGGACAGCATCTATAAGGGGCTTGTCCGGGTCTATTGTTATGGGGTTCTCCGTCATGATTGTGTAGACAGGTATTCCCTTACCTACCTTGTTCTTAGCTATGGCGTAAATCATGTCTCGCTCCGTCACTATCCCCTCGATCTTTCCCTCATCATTCACTATTACGACACTACCTATTCTATTATCAAACATTAACTTAGCCACATCCTCTATGGGAAACTCCTTTGTTGCTGTTACTACGGGCGTAGTCATAATGTCCTTTACCCTAACAACTAACTTACGGGCAGGTTTCTCGGCCGTCTAAGGTCACCACGTAATGTTAGAGTTAGGTAGAAATATTGCTTACCTTAAGTAGGCTTGATACATAGTCAGCGATTAATTTTGAGTGATGACTACTACACCATCACTCTAGCGGGTATCCCACGAACCTCGAAAAACTTCTTCACTGCTACTAAGTCGCTGTCCCCTAATTCCTTAGATAGCCTCACCTTAATTATCATTCCCTTGTTTAACGGGCCCGGCCCGCCCTCATAGAAGAACGCTACCCTTCTCTCACGTGTTTCTAGTAACTCGCTTAACTGCTTGGTCAGTAGCTCAGCGGTAATGTGTGTGGCTATCTCCTCAATTGTTATTTCGTTTCTTCGAATAATGACTTTCAATCCTTCTCACATCCATCATTAACTATTCTTCAATTGTTTTAAGTTAAAAACGTTGTGCTTAGAATAGTGTTTTACCTGCTTTCTTTAGGGCCATGTAGATTTTCTCCGGCGTTAGCGGTATGCTGTGGAACCTTAACCCGGTTGCGTGGCTGACGGCGTTCACTATTGCTGGTGCTATACCATTTATGGATGGTTCGCCTAGGCCCTTAGCTCCGAATGGTCCTCTCCTATATTTTGCCTCGACAAATATCGGTATTATCTCGTCAGGCACGTCGTGTATCGTTGGTATGTAGTAAGTTGACAGATTCGCGTTCATTACGTACGCGTCCTTATTATGTACTACCTCCTCCATTAACGCATAGCCTAGGCCCTGTATAGCACCACCTTCTGCGTGGAGCTCGGCACCAACTCTGTTTATCACCTTCCCTATGTCGTATGCCGTCACCATTCTGTCGACCTTAACGCCGCCAGTCTCTAGGTCAACCGTTACTTCAGCGATTATTGCTCCAAACGTGTAGGTTATGTATGGAGCTCCCTGACCTGTCTCCTCATCCCACTCCGCTGGCGGAGCCCTGAAGTAACCGAACTCCTGGAGCGGTATTCCTAGCCAGAAGCTCTGCTCCACCACGTCACTCCACGACACTTTCTTCTCCGGGTTCGACCTGCAGTATACATCGGGTGCCTTTATTTCTACGTCGTCTGGGTCGCATCCGAGGAGTGTGGAAGCTACCTTGTTTAGTCTCTGCCTAAGTTTGTACGCTGCATTTACTACTGCTGCGCCGCCCATCACAGTGCTTCTTGACGCTACTGTTGGGCCTGAGTCAGGAGTTGCCGCGGTGTCTGGTTGCTCAACCCTGAAGTATGAAGGCGGCACGCCCAAGATTTCCGATGCTATTAGAACCATACCCCACTGCGATCCCTGACCCATGTCTATTAAGCCAACTCTGAACGTTATTGACCCGTCTCTGTTTATTATCAGGGTAGCTGAAGAGTAGTCTGCCCCTTCCACACCTATGGAGTTACCGTGCCACAGTAACGCAATACCTATCCCCTTTCTCAGGGTTCCTACTTGCTTACTGAATAGTTTCCTTTTCTCATACCATCTGGAGGTCTCAACTGCCTTCAGTATAGCTTCCTCTAACCCAACACCATGGTCCCTTGTGAGGAGCTGACCATGTACTGTCCTGTCACCTTCCCTGAGTATGTTCTTTAATCTCAGATCCACGGGATCCATACCCAACTCCTCTGCTAGGGCATCCATCTGCGACTCTATCGCAAATGTCACTTGCGGGCACCCGAAACCTCTGAAGGCACCCGCGTAGACATTATTTGTGTATACTGAGAGCGTATCTACCCTAGCTGCCTCGACCCTGTAGGGCCCGGTCGCATGAACCGTTGCTCTCCACGCCACGAATGGACCCAGTGATGCATACGCTCCCGTATCAAATACTATATTAGCCTCCACTCCTAGTAACGTCCCGTCCCGCTTAGCCGCGTGCCTATACCATGCCTTCATTGGGTGACGCTTGCTGTGACCTATCATTGACTCCTCCCTACTATGAATCACCACCGCTGGCCTGCCAGTCATTAGCGCTGCTAGGGCCGCCTTCGCACCTAACTCATTAGCTACGTCCTCCTTACCACCGAAGCCTCCTCCAACTGCAGGTACTATTACCCTAACCTTGTTTTGGGTTACCCCTAGAACTTTAGCTACGGCCTTCCTAACGTCGAAGGGGCATTGAGTGGTTGCTATTATAGTCACTCCTCCGTCAGCTTCGGGTAACGCTATGGCAGCTTCTGGCTCCATGTATGCATGTTCTTGGAAGGGCGTGCTGTACTCTCCCTCAACAACCACATCGGCTTCATCAAATGCCTTTCTAACGTCTCCCTTCCTTATCTTGAAATGTGCAACTACGTCACTACCTCTCTCCTCGTGAATTAGTGGGTGCTCTTTCTCCTTAAGAGTCCTTAGGTCAATCACTTGGAGTGGATCCGTTATTACGGGTAGTTTCTCGTAGTCTACCTTGATCAGCTCACCAGCTTCCTTAGCTACGTTAGGATCTTCCGCAACTATAAGGGCTACTATGTCGCCTATGTATCTTGCCTTATCACTGACGAGTAGCGGCTGGTCTGGTATTACATAACCCACATCATTGACTCCAGGTATGTCTTTAGCCGTTATTACGCGTAGGACTCCAGGATACCTCTGAGCCTCACTGATATCTATTGACTTTATCTTAGCGTGGGCATACTTGGTCCTGACGCTGTAGACGAATACAGCGTTTCTGTAGTACTTGGCGAAGTCCGCCGTGAATAACACCCTCCCCTTAATCTTCTCAACAGCGTCCCAGCGCTGTATCCTCTTACCTACGTACAGGAACTCCTTATCCTTATACTTATCGAATATCTCCTCCACTATCCTCACATACTCAGGTAACTCGGACATGGATCTCACCCCCTCGCCCCCGATTCATCGAAGTATTCTTTGCCTTCACGAATGTATTGGGCGGCGAGCTTCACTGCCTTTATGAACCTCAGGTAACTCCCGCACCTGCATAGCTGACCGCTTAACGCGTCCTTGATTTCCTCGTCGGTTGGGTTGGGGTTCCTGTCCAGTAATGCCTTTATCGCCAGTATGACTCCGGGGAAGCAGAAGCCACACTGAACCGCGTACGTGTCGAGTAACGCTTTCTGTATTGCGTGGAGCTTTCCTTCAGGCGCTAGCCCCTCAACCGTCAGTACTTTACTACCATTGGCTCTCACAGCCAGCACTAGGCATGATGGGACTAGCTTACCGTCCATTAGGACTACACAAGCCCCACATTCTCCACGTCCGCATCCCTCCTTGACGCCAGTAAATCCTAGCTTGTACCTCAGCACGTCAAGTAGGCGTTCGTAGGGCTTGACCTTCACCTTATAGTCCTTCCCGTTAACGTTTAGTGTTATCTCTATGTCTGGGTACTTATCCCATTCCTCACGCGGAATCACACTCACGTTAACCACCACCCTCAATCCTTGATTTTATTTTGAGGAGTGCGCGTCTCAGAAGAACCTTTGATAAGTCAAGCCTGTACTCCGCTGATGCCCTGTAGTCTGTTATCCTCTTCATTTCCTTGGGTAGGACATTGTTTAGCGCCTGCTTGATTAGCTCGTCACTGAATTCCTTCCCCTTAAGGAACTCCTCAGTCGTCCACACCCTCTCCGGGTATGGGTTCCCCGTACTGTCGAACGCTATCCTCACGTCCTTAATTATGTTGTCACGTAATTGCATGTAAGCCCCAACAAGAACGTAGCCCATCGCGTGTCCCCATCTTCTATCAAACTTTATGAAAGCTGTTGAAGAATTAGGTGGTGTTTCAGTGAAGCTTACCTCAGCTATGATTTCGTCATGATTCCTAACAGTTCGTCTCTTACCCTTGAAGAACTTCGCTATGTTCACTTCCCTCTCTCCATTCTTACTTAGTAGCTTCACCTTCCCGTTGAGCACTAGTAACATTAACGCTATGTCAGATAATGGATGGGCTGCACCCACGTTCCCCCCGACCGTAGCTATGTTCCTTATGAACGGTGTGCTGAACTTCTTGCAAACGTCAGCTAGGCCTGCGTACCTCACGTCCTTGATTAGGTCTGACTCGCAGAGTTCGGAAACCGTTGTTAGGGCCCCTATCCTGACGGTGCCATTCTCTCGTTTAATATAAGCTAGTTCCTTTCTTAGTGGCCATAGGTCGAGGACGGTGTCCGCCTTGACTATCCCGCTCCTTATCAGTACTAGGAGGTCTGAGCCACCACCCATCGGTATTAAGTCCTTTCTTTGAGAGAGTGCGTTCAGAGCATCACTAACGTCTTTTGGTATGTAAACGTTGAACCGCGGTATACATATCACCATCTAAAGTTTAGCCTGTTATAATAAAAATATTACCGTGATTGACTGATTTATAATTAATTGTTTTAATAATGTTAATGAGGAGACATTAACTTATTTCGCGGTCGTAAATCCTTTCCATTAACTAGGTTAACTATTTGCCTTGCTTCAAACTTTCCAGCACGGTTCTCACTATGGAGAGCCTGCCTGGAGCTTCATGACCTCTGAACTTAGCTATGATTTCAGCAACTATAGAGACACTTATCTCCTCAGGGGTTTCCGCTCCTATGTCTATTCCTGTAGGGGCGGAAAGCTTCTCCAGTATTTTCTCCTCGGGTACGCCCTCAGCAATGAGTTTCTTAATGAACTCAGCAACCTTCCTCCTACTTCCAAGCAACCCTACGTACCCGACGTTGGAATTTATCAATTCCTTCAGTACTATGTAGTCAGCGTTGATCTCACCATACGTTATGACCGCGTAATCATGTTCGGCTAAGTGCTTGCTGAGTTCGCCCCCAATGCGTTTGGGGTCGCCGACGATCACATGTGACGCTATTTTCCTAAGGTCCTCACTTATCACCTCCTCGTTAGTGTCCGCTATGATCACATCGAATCCTGTGAACTTCGCTATCCTTGCTAAAGGGCCTCCAACTCTCCCAACACCGAACACAGCTACTTTAGGAACTGGCTTTAACACGTCGATGAACACCTCCACCACACCACCGCATATTAAGCCGGTATTAATGGCTCCCTCTACCTCCTTCCCCGTGAACGAATACTTCAGTGTCTTGGGTTTCCCCTCCTTTATCGCCTTCACAGCTTCACCAACTACGTGTTGCTCGAAGAACCCTCCGCCAAGCGTTCCGTAGACCTCACCTTCCTGCGTGACTATGATCTTCGCTCCAACATCTCTCGGTCCTGAACCCTCCTTCCTTACTATTGTTGCTATGGCTATGGGCTTGCCTGAATTCAGTAGCTCGTCTGCTTTCTTGATTAATTCATTATCGGGTAAGCTCCTCCCCATACTAGCTCCCACTAATTTACCGTTATAACACCTTAATATTTAGTAGAGTGTGTACCTATGGTGATCGGGATGAACAAAAATGATCGTGACAGCAGTGATACTCGCTGCAGGTCTCTCAACTAGGTTTCCTGGAAATAAATTAGTTACTGAGGTGGAACTCGACAGTATTAGGGCCCCCTTAATACATCATACTATCAGGAAGTTCATTGAGTCTAGGGTATTTGACAGCATCGTGGTTGTCGTGGGTCACGAGAAGGAGAAAGTGATCGACGCTGTTGACTTCGACAGTGTGGCTTTCGTTGTTAATAGGAGATATGAGGAGGGGATGTCATCATCCGTTAAGGCAGGCGTGGCTGCCGTGATGCCGTACTCAGATATCGTAGCTATTCACCCGGGTGATCTCCCGTTCATTAAGCCAACCACCCTCCGTAACTTGATCTTGGTCGCGTCCACCCTTAGGTCGAGCGGCGACTTCGTAGTTATTCCTAGGTACGTTAGGACAGGGAAGGGTGGGCACCCCCTCGTGGTTAGTAAGGGATTACTCAGGTACGTGCTTGAGATAGGGGAGGAGACTAGGGGATTGAAGGGCTTCCTTAGGAGGTTTGGTAACTACATTGTTTACATGCCTACTGAGGATGTCGGCATACTCGCCGATGTTGACACTCCACAGGACCTTGCGAGGATGACTTTGACTAAGTGAGGAGATCATGCTTAAATTTTTTAAAATATTTGTGCAAAATTTGACGTTGCTAAACATAGGTTTTCTACATTAGTTAGGGTAATATATTTTACACAGTTCAATGAATGATTACGTGAGGCGGTAACTTGGGCTTGAGTAACGGAATGATTGAAATCCGATTCCACGGTAGGGGAGGGCAGGGAGCTGTTACCGCAGCAAACATACTAGTTTACGCTGCCTACAAAGCAGGGCTATGGGGGCAGGCGTTCCCATTCTTCGGTGCTGAGAGGCGTGGAGCGCCGGTAATGGCGTTCGCCAGGATCTCGAAGAGGAGGATTAGGGTAAGATCCATGATCAGACACCCCGACATCGTCGTAGTGCTTGACCCAGCGTTACCTAAGTTAGTGAACGTGCTGGACGGTTTAAAGCAGGGTGGGGTAATAGTCATTAACTCTCCGTCAAAGCCTGAGTTCGGTGAGGGTTACAGGGTTTATTACGTGAACGCAAGTAAAATCGCTTTAGACTTAAACCTAGTTCTTGCCGGGTGGCCCTTAGTCAACACCGCCATACTCGGCGCACTAGCAAGGCCGCTAGGGTTCGAGATAGGCGTCATTGAGGAGGCAATAAAGGATTACTTAGGCGGTGGCAGAGGTGAGGTCAACGCGAAAGCCGCTAGAAGGGCTTACGAGGAGGTGAAGGTCCTTGAGTGAAGGGGAAATTAAGGGTAAGGTTCTCCCAATATCGAAGCCCTGCGTAGGTGTCGCGGGTAAGACAGGATCCTGGAGAGTTATGCGGCCAGTGTACGATGACTCCAAATGCATTAAGTGTAGGCTCTGCTGGCTCTACTGCCCCGAGAACGCCATCGACTTGAGTGAGGGGGGAGGACCCTTCATCAAGATAGACTATGACTACTGTAAGGGGTGTGGGATCTGCGCGTCCGTATGTCCCAAGAACGCCATAACCATGGTTCCTGAAGGGTGATTGTGATGGTGGTTAAGCCCTTAACAGGTAATTACGCGGCGGCGTATGCCGCCAAGCTCTCAAGGGTTAAGGTAGTGGCTGCGTACCCAATAACCCCGCAAACAACGATTGTTGAGAAGCTAGCGCAGTTCATAGAGGATGGTGAGATGGACGCAAAGATGATTAGGGTTGAGTCGGAGCACTCAGCACTAGCAGCGGCGTACGGTGCGGCGTCAGGAGGTGTTAGGGCATTCACAGCCACATCATCTCAGGGGTTACTGTACATGCATGAGATGGTGTGGTGGGTCGCGGGCTCGAGGATACCTCTCGTAATGGCCATAGTTACGAGGACCTTAGGTCCGCCCTGGAATATCTGGACTGACCACTCAGACATAATGGATCAGCGTGACAGTGGCTGGCTAATAATGATGGCTGAACACAACCAGGAGGTTCTGGACGAGACAATAAAGATGTTCAAGATAACTGAGGACCCACGTGTGTTCCTGCCCGGGATAGTTGGTCTTGACGCATTCATACTTAGCCACACGACCGAACCCGTGGACATACCTGACCAGGAGCTCGTGGACACATTCCTGCCACCTAGGAGGCAGCCATACGTGTTCAAGCCTGGTGACTCGTTACTAATGGGTAACGTGCCCCGCAACCTTAAGGAGAACATGAGGATGAGGGAGGACATCCACAACTCACTGGAAGCAGCTAAGAAAGTCATCGAAGAAGTTGATGAGGAATGGGGTAAACTGACTGGGAGGAGGTATGGAGGGTTAATCGAGTGCTACAGGTGTGAGGACGCATCCCACTTCATCGTTGGGATGGGTGCTTGGGTAGGCGACATGCGTGAGGCTGTGGACTCTCTAAGGACAAACGGCATTAAAGTTGGGTTGATTAAGGTACGTTACGTTAGGCCATTCCCGCGTGAGGACATACTTAAGTGGGTAGTTAACGCCAAAAGCGTCATAGTGTTCGACAGGTCAGTGTCGGCAGGTTCGGCAGGCCCATTATTCCTTGATGTTGCCGCCCATCTAATGGCTGCAGGGATCCGTGTACCCGTGAAGAACATTCTAGCAGGGATTACCGGGTTGGACGTGACGTATGAGGACATAGCTGACGCTGTGCTGAAGTCCGTCGCGGAGGTCGAGGAGACAGGTAAGTTCTCGAGGTTTATTGAATGGTATTATGGGAGGTGATGGAGTGTGCCGGTCACGTTGAGGGACTTACCCAAGGAAAAGCTCCTCTTACCCGGCAACGCGTCATGCCCAGGATGCCCTGAGGCACTGGGCCTCAAGTACTTGGGGATGGCGCTAGGGAAGAAAATTATCCTAGTGGTGCCTGCCGGATGCACCTCAATAATTCAGGGCCTAATGCCGGGCGGTGCATTCATCTACCCAACACTCAACGTCCCGTTCGCGTCATCGGATGCGGTAGCTGCTGGAGTATCAGCGGCTAAGGAAATCCTCGGTGAGGACGCTGTGGTGGTTGCGTGGGGAGGTGACGGAGGAACTGCGGACATAGGGTTCGCGACGCTTTCAGGCGCTGCTGAGAGGAATGACAACATAATCCACATCTGCGTTGACAACGAGGCATACATGAACACGGGGATACAGAGGTCCTCACTAACACCCTATGGTGCGTGGACCACCACGACATGGAGGGGGAAGAGGGAGAACAAGAAGGAACTCCCACTAATAATGCTCATGCATAAAGTGCCCTACGTAGCGACAGCCAGTGTCGGATATCCCCTCGACTTCATAGCGAAACTAAGGAAGGCGGCGTCAATCAAGGGCTTCAAGTTCATACACCTACACGCCCCATGTCCAGTAGGGTGGAGATTTGACCCATCAAAAACAGTCGAGGTAGCCAAACTAGCGGTAGAGACAGGCATGTGGATCTTATTCGAAGCCGAAAACGGGAAAGTAACCATAAGCCCACCAAGCAGACCCTACGCAGACAAGAGCAAAAGGAAACCCATTGAGGAATACATCAAACTACAAGGAAGATTCAGAACACTAACCAAGGACGACATAAAGATACTGGAGAAAGCCGTCGACGACGCTTGGAACACCATACTAAAACTAGTCAGCAAGTAACCCCAACCCTTCTTTTGGAACCCACTTATTTCCCACCCAAAACAACAAACCTTACAGAGCAACTCAATTCTAACCTCTGCGCTCAAACGTAATTAGGGCAGGTAACAAGACCCCCATACCCCTATACTTCCACTGGAAACTGCTAACTATTTAAGAAAGCAGTTTGTATAATTGAATAATGATGAGAATATAAACAAACACCATTTCTCACCATTTTCTCTTTTTAATTTCCCTACATTTTGTAACTCTACAAAAGGTAAACTATATCTTCAAGTTGAGTAGCTCTGAATGTGTTTGGAAGTGAACTGGAAGGGGGTGGGAGCTGTGGTGGTGATGTGTGCCACACATCTTGTTGTTGTGGGTTTGGGACCCCTTGGATTCCTGTGGAGTGGGAATTTTGTCCCACTATAACGGAGGTTCAGGGTTCATGTATTTCTTCCTGAATGCCTCCTCAATATCAACGCCAACAAGGTTCGATACTGAGGATAGCCAAGCGAGGACATCAGCTATTTCCTCAGCGATTGCTTCCTTATCACCTGAGAGCAGCGCTTCGGCGAGTTCACCAACCTCCTCAACGAGCCATGTGAATGTGGCGTATAGTCCGCGTGCTGAGTCCCTCCTGTAGTAGTACTTCTTCAT
>WAOL01000009.1 GCA_015521295.1 Desulfurococcales archaeon | reverse complement strand
CCACTAGCTTAGCCTCATCTATGCTACGCGCGGTCCCGAACTCAATGGTTGTTGGCTTAATACCAGACCTCACTAACCTGTCAAAAATCTCCAACGCCGCCCCTGAAACTATCCTAGAGTGAATTATGCCGTGGTCATTGTACTTTAGCCTCCCAACAGCCATGATGTTCGCCATCTTAATGAGTTCTTGTACTTCCTCATCATGCTCTAGGATTTCGTAAGCTTTCCTCAGGAGTTCAGAGCTTTCTACATGCTTTTGAACTAGTGCGGGACTAACTAAGACACTCATTTATGATCACCCCTCAAGACACACTATGTTAGGGATGTGTTGCTTTTTAAGTTAAAGTGCGTGAGTCAGCCGAGGATAATCACTTCATCGATCATGTCGGCTCTTCTTCATCATCCTGAATTAACCTACGCAAGACCACCTAATAATCTGAACGTCACTCACTATTATGGAGTACCGATGAAGAGGTCGGTGGGCCGAGCTACTTAACTGCTATGAGGAACCTAGACCAGACTGAGGGCTCCTCAACTCTATTATGCGCTCAGCGTTTGTGAGTGTGTAGATTAGTGGAGCTATGAACATCAGTAACCATAAGCCAGTCGCGTAATTGCCTAAGATAATATTGAGGATCATCATTACCACTACGTACGCTAGGAAGATCTTCTCTTCCAGGCACTTACTGACCAGCGCACTCTCCGACTCACCCTTTGGCGTGACCCTATAGCTATACCGATTTCGCAATAAACCAACTACCGTATATGCTAGCACTATTGGTGACAGGCTTATCGTGAATGACGATGACGCACCCATCGTACGTATAGTTAGGGATCTTGATAGCCCGGCTTCCCTTAAGGAGGAGTAGAAGGAGTAACCGTAAAGCCCGATAAGTACCAGTAGGGAGGTAGCAGGCACCACCCCTAGAAGCATTATGTCCTGCCTCAGGAGTAAGGCAAGTGCCGGGATAACCATTCCTGACAGAGCCAGCAGTGCGTGCGGTACGTACTGCATTAGGAAAAGCGTGGCTTCCATCCTCTTAAGGAGGGAGTATGGAGAATGAAATATTCTTCTCCATCCGTTCTTCAGTGTCTCCATGGCGCCGTAAGACCATCTGGCCTGCTGTAGCTTCAGGGCCTCGTACCTGGAGGGTACCAACACCTTAAGTGACACATTATCTATGAATCCTACCCTGTATCCTTTCCACATGAGCTTAGTGCCTATGTGCATATCGTCCTGAACTATGCCTTCATCCCATAACCCGACCTTCAGCAAGGCGCTCTTATCGAAGGCTGTTCCGGATCCTAGGGGAAAAATAAAGAATCTCTTTGAAGCTCGCCCCCTATAAAGTGTATCAACTAGGTACTTCATCGAGAAGCCCACTGCCCGTGCTAGCTTCGTTGGTGTTATCCAGTAACCGTCCCAGCGCCCTACGCAAGCTGCATTACCCTCACGAACGCATTTAACTAAGCTAGTTAGGTAACCGGGTTGCGGCCTCGTATCAACGTCCAGGATAATAACCACATCCCTAGCAAAGTTCCGGACAACCCAGTTAAGGGCGGCAGCCCTGCCTTTCCGGCCCTCGGTCCTTACCATGAAACGTACCTTCAAGTTTAAATCTCGAGCTAATTTCTCAGCACTTCTCTTTACAGGCGCCGCCTTCTCGGGAGGATCATCACAAACAAACACTACCTCATAATCACCGCGTAGCTCGCTCCTTAATTGCGCCATATGATTAATCATGCCGAGCACTAGGCTCTCGGGCTCGTCCTTCACGGGAACTACTACCGTGACCCCGCTTAAGTTACCTCCACTATCAGCAACATTAAGCACCTGGGAATCCCTACCTCCCTTCCTTCCCTGGAAGTACAGGATAGCGTGAATGAGTCCCATTATAACCGGTGGCAAGAGAAGTATGATGAACACCACTACTTGAGCAACACTACTGAAGAAGAGCCGTGCCCCCAGCACGTTCCTCACCCGGTGGGGACCCTCACTGTGCATGTAATATCCATGAATGTCAAGCCCTCACCACTCCACTACCTGTCATTTGTCTTCTTATTTTAATTTAAAAGATGATTAGATAATTACCTAAATAATTATCTCGGGCGGAGGATCAGGGAATAATGGGTAAGCCTATTTTAGGAACCTCGTAGACGTTTGATTAGGTGCTAATTTCTTGCCCGAAATCGATGACGTGCTTGAGTGGTTAAGGAAGAGGGGAGATGTATTCATTAATGCGCGTAGGCTTGCGAAAGCGTTTAAGATGAGTACAAAGCGTGCAGGTTACCTGTTGAGGAAGCTCAAGGAGAGCGGCTACTTGAAAGTGCATTGTAAGAGGCGGGGACGCTTCATAGTATATAAGGTGAACCTAAACCTCCTCAACAGGGATAAGGGTGTGCGGGGAACATTGAGCCTAAAGAAAATGAAGATCAAGACTACCACTAGCCAAGAAAAGCAGAAGAAGTCCTTCCGCATCAGAGGACAGAGGAAAACAAGAAAAATGAGGAACCATAAGGGACACGCGCGCAAACTGAACCTGGAGCTAAGGTCCTCAGGCTCCCTAGGTAACCAGCAACCGTGAGGCGCCACATAGATCATGCCAACTAACCAGAATTACTGCTGTACTGAAGCATACTTAGAAGGAGATCTCTTAGAACTCACTGACGGCTCTCTCTGGGTTGTGAAGGGCTGTGTCCATCCTGGCGCTCCTATCGCCGTACCCCGGCTTGTGAATGGAAAGAAAGTAAAGCGTTTGGGTGAGGCTTTCGAGATAATTGCTAGGTACTACCCGTTCTTTATTAAGTACGTGCATGTGTTAGGTAGGGAAGCACCTGTCGTTAGCCCCTCCTGGATAAAGCAGACCCGGAGGTTCCTTCATTTCAGCAACGTTAATAGTATTACTTACGTTCTTAGGGACAAGATTAAATCGGTAGCTATGGAATTAATCAAACTGCTCCGTGAAGAATGCGGATTGCGGTGCGGCCCTACAGGCAGCCTTCTAGGCGGGTATGCTGGGAAAGAGTCTGACGTAGACATTAATTGTGTGGGGAAACGAGACACGTTAGAGTGTTTGCATGGTTTGAGGATTAAGGGATTCCTAAAACCCTTGTCTGTCAAGGAATTCATTAAAGAGTTACCTTTAGTCTCTGAAACCCTCGGCTGGGGTGACATGAGTAAGTTGGTCGTGCATCGTCTCACGCAAGGTGTTTTTAAGGGTCTGAGATACACCCTCAGGATAATTGACTGTGACCGCATACGGGAGTTTCTTGGTCCGTATACTCACATTATTAAGGATACGTACGTAGTCTTTAAGGTGGTAGACTTCGACTATAGGACGCCCTCGATATATAGAGTGGAGTTACTCAGACCCGCACTACTCTCTTCTCGTGAAACGTACTTTATAACCCACAGGGTAAGATTTGCTGAAATGCCTTTTGGATCCCTAGTTATTGCTAAAGGAGATATAATGCTAAGGAACGATGACATCGCCATAGTGTCCCTTGACACGCCGAACTCTAAAGTAGAAGCTATCCTCCTGCCATCCGCGCCTTAAGGCATTCTTAAAAACGCAGATTACTTAAAGTAAAATAATGAGAGTCGCTCGGAAAACACCGAGTAACTAGCGTTTAACGTCAGTCGAGGTGAGCGTATGAATGCTAAGAGAAAGCGAGTAAAAGCATACGTTGACGCCATAAGTGAGTTACTAATGAATCCTAACCCAAGTCGTGAGAAGGCTGCTGAGTTAGTAAAAAAGCATTTAGAGAGTGAGGGCGTCGAACCTTTCAGAGGGGCTTCTAAGCCCGATGACATCTTTGAGAAGGAACTCATAAGCCTCTACATTGTAGGGGTTCGCGGGCTAGGCATAAGGGACGACTATAGCGAGATATTCAGTAAGGTCTTCGATAAGGAGGAACGATATGAGGAAATAATCAAGCTACTAACGTCCGACCTGCCCGTGAAGAGCGTTAGGGAGGGGATAAAGTCGCTTATACCTGAGATGAGTGAGGGTGACGTTGCTAGAATACTTAGGTTTGCGTTAACCCTATACTACCTTGACTTTGAACCCTATGAGTTCGTAGTTAAAGCTATAAAGAGAATGTTAGAGGCGCTGCCGGAGTTTGAGGACACCATACGTAGGTTTACGAAATTCTTCGTTGCCGTTAAGCTAGCTGAGGAGATATCCTCCGGCTCAATAAGGAATAAGGTTGAGAAGGAAATAAGGAAGCAGCTAATATCCCTTGAGACAGGGGTACCTAAATCAACGCCCTCCGATAGTTACGTAGCTAAGATAGCATCCGTAACATATGAGATACCGGACAAGGTGCTGAACAATATCTTCGGGAATAAGAAATCCAGTAACAACCATTGAGTTCCGAGGAGCGGTAAGGTTTAAAGGATGTTTCCTCAAAGGTAAGTGGTGTGAGGAATGCTGAAGGCTACGAAAGAAGAGGCATACCTCGTGAGGAAGGGGAATGACCTCATGCTTGTTGAGGTCTTGAGAACCCCTGATGGCAAGACTTTCGTAGCCATCCACAAGACCTTCAAGGGAGTATATACTAGGAAGGGAGAAGAGGAACCTAAGGAGTGGGACCTCCTAGAGCTGGATGAGTTTAAAGGTCTTAAGGACTCGGAGGTAGACTATAAGACATTACCAACCGATATTAGGAAAGCGGTTTCCTCGGCCTTTAAGTATTGATTCATGACAAACACCTTTGGCATGACGCTACGGACAGCCCCGCCGTTAACTATGTTAAAACTTAATTCTTCCCAGAAATCCCTAGATATTAGGGAGGGGATGGTATGGGGACCTTAACTAAATTGAAGATATCGATGCTGACGACCTTAGCATTCCTCATCGGCTTATCAACGCTCATACTCACCGCGCTATTCACTTATGTGCTTACTCCCACGGCCGGATTATCGACTATTCTTATCCTTTCCCTGGTGTTTGTAGTAGGCATACATGTACTTCAGTGGCTTGCTGGCCCAAAGATAATTGAGATGGCATACAATGTTGAGCCAATCATGGGCGGGAGGTATGCGTGGATTGAGGAGCTGATAGCGCGCATTGCTCGGGCCTCCAACCTAGGTTTCGTTCCGAAGGCGATGATAGCCCACGTTGACGTGCCTAACGCGTTCGCTTACGGCAACAGGCTCACTGGGTATAAGGTAGCTGTTACTGAGGGTTTACTCCGCATAGCACCTCCAGAGGAAGTCGAGGCCGTCCTAGCGCACGAGATAGGTCACATAAAGCACAGGGACGTTGAGCTAATGATGGTTATCAGCATTCTTCCGGCACTCATATTCTGGTTGGGGAGAGTACTCATGTACTTTGGCTGGTTTGGCGGCGGGGATAGGGAGAGTGAAGCATCGATCCTTCCTATCATCGGAGCCATCCTCATGGGTGTGGCGTTCCTCTTTAACTTCGCCGTACTCTATGTGAGCAGGTTACGGGAGTACTACGCAGACGCACACGCCGCCCTAACCGTGCCTAGCGGGGCTAGGAAGCTCCAGCGGGCACTAGCTAGGATACTTGTAGCGAGCGGTGAGTTGAAGGCGTTCGCACCCAATAAGGTCGCGTCCGCGAGCAAGTTTAAGGCATTCCTAATAACGGATCCTGAAGAGGGTATTGAGGTACGTGGGTACGGTATCATCGATATTGATGAGGTTGTTGAGTGGATTAAGTCTCAACCTAGGTTAGTGCCTACCGAGATATTCATGACTCACCCGGACCCGGCAAAGAGACTGAGGTTCCTGGATACGCTTGCCTCAGGAGCTACATGAGCGTGGATAACTTCGTATACACCTTTTCCGGCACGAAGGGAAGAACGTGTCGGGTTGTTTTCGGGGGAAGCACCTTACCCGCCTTAACTACCCTCATCACCTCATCCTTCGTTAACCCTCGTCGCACCAGTACGTAATCGATTTCATCTTCTTTAAGATCCTTAAGGGCGTCTTCAAGCAGTCCATACCATGTCATAGTCAGCTTACCCATGCCAGCTAATCTATCAAGCACCTTAACGATTTTCTTCTGTCCCTCCAACCAGCCGCCGAGTTTGAAGTACTTACCATTCTTTCCTAACATTATGAACGCGCATTCTCGCTCACCGACCTTACATTTCCCTGACTCGACACTCTTTATCGCGTCCTCACTGCCTGTGCCAGTCTCTATATTCACGCCCATCTCACTGATGAGCTCCAGGAATTCTCCTGCATCACCTTTGAATCCAGGGTACCAGGTGTACACGCGGACCTCAGGGCTGAAGTAATTAATTATTATAGCCGGCACCTTTCTGGCCCCGAGCTTCCTGAGCGCTGCCCACCGATGATGTCCATCAACTATTAGGTACTTGTTCGTCCCTGGAATAGGTGCCGCTATTATGGGCATGTCGACAGCACCGAGTTCGAGGATCATGTCCAGTAGTGCATTGAGTCTTTCATGAATTATCTCCTCGTGTGGTAGTAGGTCGTTAATGTTGAGAAGTGTGGGTGTTACTTTTCTCTTGGGTATGCTGTACTTGGGTATCTTAACACGTACCTTGGTACTTTGTCCCAATAACGGTCACCTACACCATTTTTCATTTAGCTATGTAGCATGCGTCCCCTTTATTAATAATGTATTTTTAATGCGTTTAACGAAAAAACAATTCAGTAGCTATTGCCTTCCTAAACCTTGTTTTTCAAGTATTCAATTATCTTCTGAGCTACCTCTAGACCGGCCCTACGTTGAGCCTCCTCTGTGGAAGCCCCTATGTGCGGAGTTAACACTACGTTATCTAACTTAGTTAGTGGGTGATTGGGGGGTAAAGGTTCCTCCTCATACACGTCTAGGCCTGCTCCGGCTATCCAGCCTTCCTTCAGTGCCTTAACGAGAGCATCAGTGTCAACTACGCCTCCTCTCGAGGTGTTAATTAATATAGCTGTTGGCTTCATTTTCTTAAGTCGTTCTTCGTTGATTAGATGCTTAGTTGATTCGAGTAGGGGTACATGTAGCGTGATTATGTCGGCGTTCTCTATGACTTCATCGATTGACGAGAACTTCGCGTTTAACTCCTTCTCAACCTCCTCTGACGCCCTGATAACGTCGTAGTACAGTATGTTCATGTTAAAGCCCTTCGAAGCTATTTTCGCTACTTCTCTCCCTATTCTGCCGAAGCCTATCACACCTAGAGTCTTACCACTGAGTTCCGTCCCTAGGCACTTCTTCTTCACCCACCTTCCCTCACGCATGTTTCTGTCAGCGTAAGCTATCTTCCTGAGAACAGCTATTGCTAGTCCTATGACTAGTTCAGCTACACTCCTAGTTGGCGCTGCGGGGGCGTTAATTACCTTAATTCCCCTCCTCTTCGCAGCTTCCAAATCTATGTTGTCTAGACCAACTCCCGCCCTAGCAATAACCTTGAGTTTCTCACCCGTCTCTATTACTTCTGCGGTCACCTTCGGTTTACTCCTAACTATGATTGCGTCAAACTCACTGATAATGCCCTTCAACTCCTCAACACTGGGGTACTCCCTCACAACCACCTCATAACCGGCGTCGCGAAGCAGCCTAATGGCGTCCTCATGGATTGGGGCTGCCACAAGCACCTTTATTCTCTCCGTCATCACGGTTCACCTGACGAAATCTACTTGCCTTTTCTTAGCTCTTCAAGCACTTCCTTCAGTGCCTTAAGCATCTCATCTATGTACTCATCAGGCATGTAGCCCATATGCCCTATTCTGAACGTAGTCTTCTTGAACTGCCCGTAACCCTTAGCTAACTCGTAACCCTTCTCCCTCATTCTATTGTAGACGTCTAAGCCACTGATTCCAGGCGGTGTCCTGACACACGTTATGGTGGGGCTCTCGTACCCTTCCTTCGCGAATAACGTCATGCCTAGGGCCTTAACTCCTGACCTTATTTTCTTCGCTCTCCTTTCATAGATCTTTAGCCACTCGTACTTACCGCCGATTTTCTCGACTACGCGTAGGATTACGTTAAGTGCTATTATCTGGGGTATTGGGGGTGTGGATGGCGTTGACCACTGCTCCTCTTGGTACTTAATGTACTTGAGTATGTCAAAATACCATCCCCTATTCGGTATGTTCTGTGCTTTCTTCAGCGCCTCCTCACTGAATACTCCTATAGCCAAGCCTGGGGGAACACCAAATGCTTTCTGGCTACTGCTGAAGACTACATCGAGACCCCACTTATCAAACTTTATATCCGCTGCCCCCATAGAGGAGACCGCGTCAACAAATACTAGCTTCCCGTGCTCCTTCACTACCTTAGCTAGTTCCTTGAGTGGGTTCAGGACACCTGTGCTGGTCTCGTTATGCGTTATGGTTACGGCCTCGACGTCTGGGTTTTTCTTAAGTGCGTCGTCTAGCTCTTCAGGCAGGACAGGGTTTCCGGGTTCTACCTCCAGTACTACGGGAATCCTACCATTCGACTCCACTACTTCCTTATACCGCTTCCCGAAGGATCCGATGATCGTAACGAGAACTTTCCCACCGGGACTCACGAAGTTTCTTATGCTGGCCTCCATCACTCCGGTACCGCTACTTGGGAAGAGGAGTACGGTACCTTCCTTAGCTTCTAGGAAAGCTTCTAGTCTCTTGACGGTGTCCTTATGTAGGTCGCGGTACTCCTTCGATCTGTGACTAAACATCTGGGAGGACATAGCCTCCAAGACCTCGGGGAAGCACGCGACTGGCCCAGCCGTGAACAGCTTTAGAGGCTTAGGCCATACCATCTTCAGTACTTCCTTAACTATGTCTTCACAACCTTTACCCAAGCAGTCCTCACCAAAGCATAATTTACTGCTGTGATTATTAATTCTCTTTTTCTTAAACTTCATAAAGCATGCAACATATTTTAAATGCATTTACAGCGTGAGTAAGCACCTTGTTCTGAATGATTGCGTGAATTATTCGCGGCTAGGAAATGCGACGTTATTAACTCCTCCGTAGTAAGACTAACTTGGTGCGCAACGTGAGTAACCCGCCCACGCTAGGCCTTAAAGAATGCATTAAGGACTTACTTGGCGAGCGGGGATTCGCGTACATAGCTAAGGCCAAAGAACTTAGAGCCGCTGGTAAGGATGTAATTAGCTTCGGTGTTGGTCAGCCGGATATACCTACGTTTGATCACATAGTTGAGGAGGGAATTAAGGCTCTAAAGGAGCGGTTCACAGGATACACCGAGACCCAAGGCATAAAGGAGTTACGTATCGCTATTGCTGAGTACCTTAATGAGAGGTACGGTAGCGATGTTCGTGAGGATGAGGTTCTAGTAACGATAGGTACTAAAGGGGCTGCGTTCCTCGCTCTCGCCGCGTACCTGAAGCCTGGTGATGAAGTGATAGTTCCCGAACCGACCTACCCTGTATACTCAGAGGCTCCCAAATTCATAGGGGCTAAGCCCGTCTACATCCCACTTAAGTGGGAAGGAGAGGATAGGGGCTTCAGCTTAGATATCGAGAAGATCGAGAAAGCAGTCTCCAGCAAAACTAAGGCCTTAGTGGTCAACAACCCCCACAATCCCACAGGAGCCATATTCAAGCCGGCAGAGCTTGAGGCCTTAATGGATCTGGCTAGGAAGCATAACCTAGTGATCTTCGTTGACGAGATTTACGATAACTTCATTTACGAGGAAGGTACGTTTAAGTCATTCATGGAGTTTCCTGACTGGCGGGACTACGTAGTTTACCTGAACGGGTTCTCAAAGACCTTCTCCATGACGGGATGGAGAGTCGGGTACTTAGTTGCTAGGGGTGACGTCGTACGTAATTTAACGAAGTTAGCCGTCAACGTCTGGTCATGCCCGCCATCTATGGCTCAACGTGCCGCTATCGCAGCCCTAAAGGGAGACTGGAAGCCTGTAAGGAATATGGTTAACTTATTTAGAGAACGTAGAGATGTCATAGTCACCGAGTTAAGGAAAGTCCCTGGCTTCGAGGTTTGGAAGAGTGCAGGGGCTTTCTACGTGTTTCCGCGAGTTAGGAAACTATTGGATGGCATCGGCATGAGCGTCGAGGAATTCGTGAATTACCTAATAAGCACTAAGTACGTGGTCACATTACCAGGCACTGCCTTCCCTAATACTGCTGGTAGAGATTACGTGAGGTTTAGCTTCTGCATCTCCAAAGACAGGATAGTCGAGGGTGTGAAGAGAATTAAGGACGCCGTCGAGAACCTACTGTCCTCGAAGTCCAAGCGTTAAGGTTTTGAGATGCAAAACCTTATTTTAAGGAGTGAGGACATGAAGAAAGCCGTCGCTACGGACACCGGGATGACGAGAGAATCCCCGTCGGATTAACTTTGCGTTGCGAATTGCATAGTCTCTTCAATAATAACCAGTTTTTTGGGCGCGTCTGATAAATTACCTTAGCGCTCATCAAGGTGATGCACTAAATGACTGGTAGAGTTCAAGCAGTAGCATATTACTTGGGGTTAGTTCTGGCAATTTTTGGAGCAGCCAATTACGCGCCAGCCATTGTAGCTTTAGTAACTAGTGATCAGTCGTTCGCGCTTTACCTCATAATTGGTACTTTAATGATAGCATTAGGTTATGTCCTTCACTTGTTTGGGCGTGGTGCTTCAGGTAGGGAGCTCAAGTTCTGTGATGCTGCTGCGATAGCCACTCTGTCTTTCATAGTACCCGCATTAGCTAATGCGTTGGTAATGTATGTCAGTAACTATGACTTCACGGATGCGTTATTTGAGAGTATCTCTGGCATCACTACCACAGGTCTTTCAATGTATATAGCGTCGTCCCTTCCTCCAGTCTTCGTTTTTGCTAGGGCGTGGTTACAGTGGTTAGGTGGAGTAGGGATAGTTATACTGACTCTATCACTACTCGCAAGGCCAGGAACTGCTACATATCGGTTATTCTCCACTCACTTCAGAAGAGATCCCTCCCTGCCCAGCTCAAGCATCCTCTCCAAGTATATCGTGCTGTTTTATGCAGGGTTGACATCCTTGGCATTCTTGGCATATACTACGACGGGCATACCGCTTTTTGATGCGCTAATCTACTCCCTCACAACCACCTCGACGGGTGGTTTTTCCGGGTACACGAGTTTATCCGGCAACTCTGCCTTAGTCGCTATGATCTTCATGTTCCTCAGTTCGCAGAGCTTCATACTTTACTACAGGGTTCTGCGGGATAGGGATCTCAAGCACTTATTGAGAGACACCCAACTTGCTTCATTCACACTGATTACTATCCTAGGCGGAGCTACTTTGTTTGCGGTATGGCGTAGCGGCATGTCAACCGTGTTTTTCCACTTCATTTCTGCGTTAAGTACTACGGGGTACTCCACCATTAGCATTAATTCACTGCCTGTTGCGGGGCAACTACTGCTCATCTTAGCAATGTTCGTTGGCGCCTCAATGGGCTCTACTGGGGGTGGCATTAAGCAGTTTAGGGTTATCGTGGCTTTTAAGGCGTTCGTAACATCTACATTAAGGCTCACTGAGCCGAAGGAAAGGATTCACATTGTTAAAGTTGCTAGCGAACAGATAGAGGATTCTGAAGTCCTGACGTACTTAACCGTAATATTGATGTATGCTGTCATCATAGCCTTATCTGGCTTGGCCTTCACAGCATTTGGTTACGACCTCTTATCGTCACTCTTCTCCGTAACCTCCGCCCTAGGTACTGTAGGGCTTCAGCCAAGCATAATTACTCCTCAATTACCGGCCATATTAAAGTGTGTTTTAATGATTAACATGGTTCTCGGAAGGTTAGAAGTGATTACGGTGTTTGCGGCTTTTATTGGTTTAATTCGTCTTAGAGAAAGATAACTTTATTTAATCAGTAGCATGCACTCAAATAGTGTGATGTATTGAAGGCGATAGTGGCTGGCGGGGGAGACGTGGGTAAGCTACTGGCTGAACGTCTCCAGGAAAGTAAGGTTGAAGTGACGCTCATAGAGAGTGATGCTGAACGCGCTCGATCACTAGCTGAAGAGCTAGATTGCGCTATTCTCCGCGGTGATGCAACGTCCTTAAACGTGCTTAGGGACGCTGATTGTGCTAATGCTGATCTCTTCATTGCTGCCACAGGGAATGATAGGAGTAATATCCTCTCAGCCCTACTTGCTAAGCAACTCGGTGCCAAGCGTGTCGTGGTAGTACTGGAGGATCCCTCGCTTGAAGATGTAGCTAGGGGATTAGGTCTCGAGAACGTGGTTATCCCAACAAGGCTAGCAGTCAATGAAGTCTTAGCTATTGCTAGAGGAGCTCCCCGCCCTAGTGAGGTGCTGGGTGAGGGAGTCACCATAGTGAAGGTCTCCGTTAAGGGGTTGCTGCTAAGCACCAGCGTGAGTAACCTTAAGTTGCCTGAGGGTGCTATCTTATGCGCTGTTATTCGGGGAGACAAAATTCTTCAGCCGTCACAGGATTTGGAGTTAGAGGAAGGAGATGAACTCCTTTTCTTGGTAAAGGAGGAGAAACTCCCGAGCCTACGTAAGGTACTCGGAAGAGAGGATTGAGGCTCTATGGTTAGCGAAGTCGCCGTTGTTGGTCACAGGGCAAATTCCTGGAGAGTCATTAGTTTCTATAAATTCATTAGGGTACCTATAGTTGAGATAGACGTCTGCCCTGGCAGTAACGGGAAGTTACTGGTTAAGCATGGTCCAAGCGAAGTTAAGCGTGCCTCACTCATTGGGAAGATGTTCTCTTATATAGATTACAAGTTATTCTACAGGGACCCCCTGATCAAGGCATCAACGCTTGAAAATCACCTTAAGTTCCTAAGTGAATTCTCCGGAGTTTTATTCGACATAAAGCGTGGCATTAACCTTCAAGCCCTAGCGAATATTATAGACAGGATGCCCTACGAATATAATATAGAGTACGCATATGTGTCAACACCTTACCATCCGATGATTAGGGAGCTGAAGGAATTAACAAGCCGGGCAGTGATTGCTGCCACCCTTCATGACCTGCCAGTCGACCCTGTCTCGATGGTTCTTGCAGCCAATGCCGACGCGGTGTCAGCGAATTACACTCTCTTAAGTGAGGGACTCATCAACTTGTTCCATATGTCGGGAATTAAGGTCTTCGCATGGACCATTAACGACTGCAAATTAGCGCTCTCATTAGTGGATATGGGCGTTGATGCCATAATAACGGATAGGCCAGACATGATCATGAAGTGTTTAAGAAAGCATGGCATACGTGTTAGGGGCTTCGTATGATTTAATCGTCAGCTGAAAATTACTTATGTACTTAGGTAAGAGACAATTACTTTCACAGAACTCCCACTATGTACAACCATACCGGATTAGCTTAAGTATACCCCTCACAAAACCACCTTCAGGTGGTAGCGACGAGAATCGTCACATTCAAGCTCCCTGAGAGTCTGTTAGAGGAGCTTGACCGATACGCGTTAGTGCACGGAATGAGTAGATCCGACGTGATAAGGCTCGCCATTCAAAAACTCATTAAAGAAACAGCTCGCCCAATGCCTAGGTATAGAGTAAGGCGAGTAATACTAACGTGAGCAAGCGATTAAATTAGGCAATCTATTGGGTTACTTAAGGACATATGCGTCCTCCCTAAAAATAGTTCGGTTAAATCATCTTAACCTCGTTCCCCTTCAAGGTACTTATCCAGGAGGAGAATTGCAGTTAACATAATCTTCATTACATTATCGACAGTCTTAATCACATGCCCCATATCCGACACCACGTAATGCATCATCAGAGAATAGCAGTAGCCATAATAGACGGTAAACCCTACAGAGCAACTAAACGGAGTCGAGAGTTAAGGAAGGGGTCCCAAAACCTAAATTACATGGACAACTTGACGATTGTAGCTGATAACCTAGCAAACCACCTCAGAATACTCCTAAAAGATAATCCCAGAAGGTTTAGGGAGAAACTAAGGAGGTCGGAAGTAGTGACAGAGGCCACCGCGTCACAGCAAACCCTACGGATTAACCCTCCTTCACTGTGGGGTCATTCTAGCGGCGAACTTACAGCCCCGGTATAAGGTATAAAGATTTCTGCGCTTCCAACACATAAGTTTCTTCATAGTCCCTCCGGATTTCTAGTTTTCCGCCGTCGGTGTATAGCACTAGATACGCTTTGTGCTTCTGCGAACTATTTATTCTGACGTACAAGGCTCCACATTCATACCTGTAGATTGTGTAGGACTTTCCCCTCTGTGCAAGTGCCCGCACAGCATTAGCTCAGGTCTGGCCTCGTAGATATTCAGAAAATGTCCTAACATTAACGAACCTCACACCAACCACGACAATCATCCCTCATTCATAGCAAATCAACTCTGAAGTTGAATCTGAAGGCAGAAACTGATATAACATGAAGGTCTCAGGTACGATATAACAACCTAGAAAATGTCCAATATAACATTGTAAGCCCCCACCAAGCAGGCGTGCGCCGGGATTCGCAATAAGTTTATGGTGGTGGGGCCGCGGGGATTTGAACCCCGGACCACGGGGGCTCTTGCCGTCTCCCGTGTGAGCGGACCCAAGCCCCGCATTCTCCCAAGCTAAACTACGGCCCCACCACTTAGGGGTTTATGTGTTAGGGATTAATTTACCTTACTTGTCTGTTTTCCCTTACTCCTTCTGGAGGATTATACACAGTAGTTGTTTTGTTGCTGTTACGGTATCTGTTTCGCCGTGTATAGCTTGTTCGTAGATTTTCTTTGCTTCATTATTGGTGCGTAGTGCTTGTTGGATCTTCCTTTTTAGTGCTTCTATGAGTAGTAGTTCGAGTTCCAGTTCTCTCCTTGTTTTTCTCTTCATTCGTAGTAAGTTGGTATTTTTTGCAAATTCCCTGTGTTCATTTATCGTGTTTATTAGGTCGTTTATGCCTTGCCCCATTATGGGTGATGTTAGTAGTACCTTGGGCTCCCAACCCTTTCTGCTCACACCTTTTAACACGAACTTTACTTGGGAGTACGTCAATTCGGCTTCAGGTAGGTCTGCTTTGTTTATTGCGTAGATATCTCCTATCTCCATTAGACCTGCTTTGAGTGCCTGTATCTCGTCGCCTGCCCCAGGCATCAATACTACGACCACGGTGTCCACTGCCTTCATTACTCTTACACTAAATTGACCTGCTCCAGGGGTTTCCAGTATAATGTACTCATATCCTAGACCTTCAAGCGCCTCAATCGCTAAGAGTGCTTTCCAGGGAAGGGACTCCTCCTCACGGGTGCTCATAGACCTTATGAAAACCTTTCCTGTAAGGCGCCGCATCCTTATTCTATCTCCTAGTAAGGCCCCGCCGCTGAAGGGCGATGACGGATCCACTGCTATTATCGCCACGCTATGACCTTCCTTAGCGAGCCTAAGAGCAACAGCCGATATTAAGGTGGACTTACCTACCCCAGCAGCCCCCGTGAATCCAATTACGTGGGATCTGGGCTCCTTAACCCAAAGAGGCTTCAGGATCCCTGAGTTGCTATATGGGTCCTCCTCAATTGCTGTCAGCATCTTCGCTATCGCTAGCTTATCCCCGCTCCTAGCCCTCTCAATCATCCCGTGAAGACTTACCGTCACACACACCGTGGTCTACCAATGAGTGGTGCGTAGGGCTACTTTTAAGTGCACTCATTCCAATGCCACGGAAATCTAAGGTAATTCACCTCGAAGTAAAAAGAAATAGTGTTTACTCAGACCTTTAGACTAGGATTATCCCCTCTGCTTGGCTTAAGCCGCTGTCATCTTCTAAATAATCATTATCGGTGTTGAAATGAACGTTAATCTTCATTTCACTCTCTATCTCGGCTAGGAATTCCAAAATTGCTGAACGAACAAGCTCGCTCTTTGAAGGATAATTAAATTTCTTCGCAAATTCTTCAAGCTCCTTATTCATACTTAACGGAATTCTAATCGTAACTATCCTTCTACGGCTCTTATTTCCTGCAATGAAAGGCATAAGCATCACCAAAGAATCAACGCAGTGTTTAGTAATAAAGACTAGGCTTGATGAAATAAGAGCGAGTAACCCAGAACTAACACTGTTAACTAGTAATACGTTCGTGAAGCATCCATAATTTAGGGTTACGTATTATTAAGAAATAATACCTTAGATATTTGCAACGATTAAGACAACACCGTCTGATTTATGGGTAATACTCTTTGTCTTACTTGATATAAGAATAGAATACTATGAGAGCGTATACTGTTATATCCTAATCACTCATATTTTAAATGAGAATGAGTTGGAGGGAGCGGATGAGGAGATACAGTGACTTCCGAAAGGTTAGTGAGGCTCTCTCAGACCTACTAGTGATATCTAAGATTATGTTCTCAGCTAATTTACTCGATATTATTGAGTCGCAAGGACCAGTACTCTCTTATGACTCACCACCAAGCACCGTGATTTTCGTGAGGTTTGACTATGGCGAAGGAATAGGTTACGTATTACTTTGCTGTAAAGACATGTTAATAGCTACGGCAGCACGTGAAGGAAGTAAGAAGGTCTTCGGCGATGATGCTCTGAAATTGATAAGGAATAAGAAGGGTACTTCCTATATTTATAGCATATTGCTTGAGAATCTCCCGGACACGCTAAGACCAAGTGTTGAGAAGGCCGTTAATGAATGTAGGGAGTTACGTTACCCTGACTCTCTCCTCGGAACTCAACTCTACGGATTAAAGATAGGTAATGACGTATTAGTAAAGACAGAATTTATAGTGGTGCTTCCGGCTGAGCTAGATGATCGAAAACAGATACTTGTACTCCCCTCAGATACCCTAGTAATAAGCAAGGATGGAAAAGCCATACTTTCATCGCTAGCACTAGACTTTAGTGCCGCACTGGCTAATGGAGTTGAGGTTTCCGGCCTCTTCATACCTAGGACGGAGTACAATAGCGTGAACGACCTAGTGACGGCACCTCCGTCTCTTGTACTCCCTTGGACTAGCGTCACCCTCCTGGATAACCTCATGAGGCAGGGAAAGAAAGAATTTACTGGGAGCGTCCTTAGAAGAGTTGTTCAGTACTTGGTACGTGCACACGAGGTTGGCATAGTACATCTCTGGCTAGACCCAAAGAAGATACTGGTAACGTCAGTTCCAGGCGCGAGGAATTCCATGCAGGTATTCATTACCGGGTTCCTAGGAAAGTTCCTTAAGGGGTTAACACGATTTGTTAACCCCTTATATTGCGACCCGTACCTGCTCCTAGGCATTGAGGGGACACATACTGACATCTACTCATTAGGAATGATAGTGCTAGAGACAATAACCGGATCAACTTTAGAGTCGCGAGCAGAGATAGTGCTGGCGTTAAGGGACGCATCAATTGGCGCTCAGCCCAGTAAGGCTAAAGAGAAGTCCGACCTATACTCCCTCATATTCTCTACCGCCCGTAGGGATCCCAGCAAACTTAAAGACGCGTTTGTCAAGATCATGAAGAATGACACGGTGGTTAGGCGGGATAGAGCTACCCTAGCAAAGGTAAGAGATAAGAAGTTAAGGGATGTACTTGTGAGATGTCTCTCGCTAGATATTAGTGAGAGGCCAAAGGAGGCTAAGGAATTGTTGAATGCGCTCCAATGCTGAATAGTTGATGGTGCGGGGGGTGGGATTCGAACCCACGCAGGCCTCCGCCAGCGGGTCTCCCCACCTAGCCGGAAAGGTCTTGAGCCCGCCCCCTTTGGCCGAGCTCGGGCACCCCCGCACCAAAGAATGTCGTGTAATGGGATTAATTTGCTTTAACTCTAAGCGTGTCATTCACACCAACAGTATCTAACCATGTCGCCTAGGAGCTAGTACCTCACCCAGGTCCCTGCTTCTTGACGTAACTCCCATGCAAGCCTGATGGTTTCCGGCTTAAACGCGTTGACAAAGACTAGCCTTATCTTTGAACGCGCTATCACCCTCAGAGCTACAGCGTCTAGCAACTCGTAATGCCCTGGCCTGAAGTCTTGGGAACGTAACATTTCAGCGAGTTGCTGAATACTTACCTCCTTTAAGGGTTTCGCGTCTGGGTACTTGCTTGGATCTTTGTCGTATACTCCGTCAACGTTTGTTGCATTGATTAGTAAGTCGGCCCTTACTAGCTCGGCGATCATTGCTGAGACGGCGTTCGTTGATTGTCCGGGCTGAAGCCCTCCTAGAATCACCACCTTGCCTGTGGACAATCCTTGAAGAACTTCATCAACGCTCCTAGGTATCGGCGTATAAGCTAGTTCACCTAGCAAGGAGGCGAGGAGGAGAGCGTTGAGTCTAGACGCCTCTATGCCTAGGAGGTCTAGCCACGCATTGCTCACGCCTAATTCCTTGCCCAGCTCAACATACTTCCTAGCAGTCCTACCTCCGCCTGTGATCACCACTGCGCGGTCGGTTGACGCCTTCTCCTTCAATACCTCAGTTATTTCAAGAAGTACTCGCTCGTTACCCGGTTCAAATACTTTACCTGTGAGCTTGAGCACTACGTGCATAGTACCCTCAACGAACTAAGCTTTCGACCGTATAAGCATTTACCTGTATTTACGTTACTTAATAACAACGAACTCTAAGCCAAGATCCTTAGCTACTTTCTTAACGGTATCACGCGCGAGTGAACCTACCTTTTTCATCACTAACGCCCTCACAGGTCTTGGTACGGACTTAGTCATTGCCTGCATAATAATAAGCTCTAGCTTCTCGGGGGTTTCCCGTAGCTCCTTGAGGGCATATCTAGGTATTATGTGTCCGAAACATATATCCCCCTTGAGGGCGAGTTCCGTAAATTTCTCCGCGTAATGCGGTCCTCCGAACCCCACCGCAGGCACGCACCTTACGTGGTTTAATGCTTTTAAAGAGTCAAGCACGACCTCGCCAACCACTTCATGCGCTTCCCTAAGCCCCCATTCCCTGTTACTTGAGCCTATTTCGATGAAAGACAACGGCTTATTCAATGATGTGGGGCCGTGATGCGTAACCTCATAAACAACTTCAAACTCTTGCAGTGCACGCGCTTTAGACACTTCATTAAGGCCTCTAATGAAGTTGTACGTCAGTACTGGATGAGCTATGGAGAGTTCGTAAGGTCTGCCACCGACGGTAGCTGATGCTGTTGGGTTACCGGTGTGATGCGTTGTTAGAGATTTTATGCCGGACGTGGCGGAGTGCTTCGATAGAAAGACATAGAACTTAGCTGAAGGAAATACCTCGTCAAGGTAGTCCATGGATATGGTCTCCTCCGGGAATCCTGCCAGTACAGCGTCCACGTCCTTAACGTACCATACCTTAACAGCCCTTGGAGCGCTTACATCAACGCAGGTTGTAACTTCCCTTAGGTACTCAGCTATGCCTGAGCCTGCGGGATCATTCACACCGTACACTAGGACGGCACCATTATGCTCCTTAACATTCAATACCCGCACCCACAAGAAGGACTTGAAGAGCCTAAAAAGAGGTCATGAGATGAGCCGGGATGAGCAAGTTAAGGTAGCGGTATGCACTAATCCCTACTTCCTGGCGGCATGCCCTAAGGAATGCTTGGAGGGATTACTGAACTTACTTCCAGCTGAGCTTACTGAGCCGGCACGGAGGTGTCGATGGATTGAGCTTAGTTTACGTGCCAGCGCCCACGTAATTTCTGGTGTGGTGGTACTCGATCTCTGCCCGACACGTCTAAGGGCAACATACTTGGAACTCTACCTTGGCTACTTCATCCCGCTCCTAGTTAAACCAGATCTTCAGGCAGTCTTCCGCGACGGTCACCTAATATCGTGTCGATACGGTATGCAGAGAAAGTGGTTAGACAAGGAATGCCAATTTGAGAGCGTTAAGCGTGGCGTAGATCCTGAGGAGGCCTTAAGGATTTACAGGAGATTACATGAATCTGAATCGATGCCTGACAGTGTGCCTCTAGTTCTCCTCTATATGCCAGGAATTGATGAAATACGTGTGTTTACCCCTAGAGGAAGGAAATTTAGGATAACCGGAAATAAGTGTCACCCTTACCCCTAGGGCTTCATGAAATACGCTAAGAATGAGATTATGTTACAATCTTATGCCGTGCACCTTCCCACACATCTCTATCCTGGCTAATATTGCGTCAACGACGAAGAGCATCTTCGAGCCTAGCGACTTAAGTATGTCTGCGTTTTCCTCGATACTACTACGTGTTAAGGGTATCGTGGTAGTGAATGACCTGAACTTCACAGTTAATTCTGAAGGCTTGATAATAACTGACGTTACGGAGTCAGCGAATACTATCTTATTTTCCTTTGCTGAGTAAGACACTGCTAGGGCTGGCTTGACTCGTGAGGCTAAAGTCATTCCGTCGTCCTTGGCAATCACCCAATTGCCGCATAGTCTTGAAACCTTTCCTCCCTCCGCCAGCTTCTCCAACTCGGCTAAGTACGCTAATATTCGCTCGGCTCTGGAGAGGATCTCACTAACTATGTTAAACGCTGCGACCTTAGTTATCTTAACCTCCTTTACAGCTTCAGCACGTACACCATCATACTTCTTTATTACATTCTCAACGAGATTTAACGCATCGCTGAATCCCATTAAACATCACCTTGAGGATAGCACCGAGCACATTTTAAGCTTTTATTTCGAATTACTGATGAATCAATGACGTTTTCGAATATACCTTAGCAAGTAGCTGAGTTCAGGTCTCTCACTCAGCACCTCCGGCAGGTTTTCGTAGCAAGGTGTACATACCCTTATACCAGGTTGTAGTTCGACTGAACATGACCTGCATATTAGTCTCCCGCAGACAATACAGGCATCCACTGAGAGCCTTTTCCCGCAGACCTGGCACATTAAGTCAGAGCATACGCTACATATGCCTTTGCGTTTATCGAAGTGCTTCTCGCAAACGTTCCTGCCACAGATCCCGCACTTGTGAATTGCCAGCCTCTTACCGCATACCTCGCAGACCTTATCCTGCGTCCTCAATGTCTCTAGCCTATCCTCATGTCTTGAGTATTGAGTTTTAATTCTTGTTACGCAAGGGATAATGGGATGACCTGACGACACCCGCTGAGTCGATGATGTAGATGGAGCGACGGGGACCGCCGTTCTTTTGGTAAGCAATTAAAACTCCGCCGTAGCTTATGAGAGCGGGGTCATAAAGTGCCGCAGAAGTACGATGTCCTGGTAGTGGGTGCTGGCATTGCTGGCTCAACGCTTGCATACTTTCTGAGCAGGGAGGGTGTTAAGGTATTGCTTGCTGATATGCGTCCCTACGCCCGGGCCGGTGATAAAGCATGCGGAGATGCCATGGGTAAGCATCATTTCGACGAGTTAGGAGTGGGGTATCCAAGCGGTGAGGAACTCACGGGTACCGTAAAGGGCATAGACGTGTATTCGCCTTCAGAAGGCACGAAGTATAGGGTATTAGGAGATGGATTCATGATCAATAGAATAAAATTCACTCAGAGATTCATTAGGGGAGCCGTTAATGCAGGTGCGGAGTATTGGGAGGAGACAAGCGCCACCAAGTTAATTGTGAAGGACAATATTGCTCAGGGAGCTGTTCTACGTAAGGGTTCCAAGAAAGTTGAGGTGCATGCGCAGCTAGTTGTTGATGCCACGGGCTATGCCAGGGTCCTTGCTAATCAGACACCCAACGATTGGCCCATTAAGGATCCCTTGAAACCCGAGGACGCCATAGTTGCTTATCGTGAGGTCCGTAAGCTTGGTCGGGAAGTAGATGAGCCGGAGATCCTGCGTATATACATAAGTAAACGCACAGCACCCGGCGGTTACTGGTGGTTCTTCCCATACTCCCTTAAGGATGGGCTAGTGAACGTTGGTTTAGGAGTACAGCATGGTGTTGGGTACCCCAACCCTAAGGACCTACTGTATAAGTATGTCCTGACTAGGCCTGAGTTCGAAGGCAGCAAGATAATTGAGGCTGGCGGCGCGCCCGCACCAACGAGGAGACCCGTCAATACCTTGGTGTGGAACGGCTTAGCCGTCATTGGCGACGCTGCTTACGCCGTGAACCCCGTGCATGGCGGGGGGAAGGGTTCAGCAATGATAACTTCTTGGTGCCTAGCTAACGCTTACCTAGAGGCTAACGGAGATACCTCCAATGCTGCCCTCTGGAGCGTGAATAAGTGCTTCCTAGAGCACTACGGCATAAAGCAAGCCGCCCTCGACATATTCAGGATGTTCCTCCAGCAATTAAGCGACGATGACCTTGAATATGGCATGTCCCGTAAGATCATCAAGGAGTCAGATCTAAACACGGTCTCCATGAAGGGAGACCTCGAGCTCTCAGTAGTGGATAAGGCAATGAGGTTACTGGCAGGGATAGGAAGACCTAGCCTACTACTTAAGTTAAGGGCGGTAGCAAAGTACATGAATAAAGCTAAGGAACTGTACCGCAATTATCCGAACAGACCCGAGGACTTAACGCATTGGATTGATGAAGTCTCTAAGCTCTACGAGGAGTATAGGACGAAGGTGCTTAAGTAATTAGACGCAATAGTGTTTTTACGCACAATGGTTGCCTATTTACGGAATCGTGAAACACCACAATATTACTTTAAAGTAGTGAATAGGTCAAATTAAATTGTAGGGTTTATGTTGAGGGAGGGTATGTTCGCTGCCCTCACACTGATAGTGATTGGGGCGTTAATCCTTGCGGCTTGGTATGGTGTCCTATCGCTCGTTAGTTTAGCCTCGATAATGTTGTGCTTTATTGGTGCCTTCATCATAGCTTCCAAGCATGATTTCTTAGGGCAGTTTTGGGGAGGTGTAGTCGTGGCGGCCGGCATAGCGGTATTTGTTGCGTCCCAGGCTGGTGTAGGCCCCGGTATTGCTGTCTTGCTCATAGGTGTAGGGTTAGCGTACATGCTAGTCAATGCAATTAAGTCCCCTCAATAGACTTACTCGATGGAATCAACAGCTCTGGCGAACAGTTAAGAAGATAATTAGGATTACTCTAATTGAGCAAAAGATTAGGTGTCGAGAGTTGGGTAAGGAGTTAAGCCCGTTAGAGGAGCTTGAGAAGATCATTCCTGGGTTCCATGGATATAAGGTTAAGGAATTAATCAGGGAGGATGATAGGTTAATCCGTAATTACATATACAATAAATTGAAAAGAGCGCGTGACATCGTGAGGGAGTTAATGCTTGCTGCCCTGGACGGTATGTATAATGCACCGGTCACCTACCTTGACAGGCTCTGGAAGAAGCTGGATGAGGCTGGTTCTAAAATAAAGAACGCACCAGCGGGGTACACTGGTTTCTTTGATAGGGTTAAGGCGAGGGAGCGAGAGCTTGAGACGCTGAAGCAAGTTGATGCTGAAATAAGTTCAAAGATTGAGAATCTACTTGCTATTCTTCAGGAGGCACGTAGTAACCCTGCTAAGCTACAGGAAGTCATGGGCTTAGTCAATAGTGTGCTCGATAGAATAGAATTCAGGAATAACTTATTCAAGACTGAACCCGGTGAGTAAGGTGATGTGGTATGCCTAAGGTAATCGAGTGGGTAAATCCGAGCCCCGACGACATAGTTTGGAAGTACCCTAATGAAGTGATTGAGTGGGGGTCAGTCCTAATAGTTAAGGAATATGAGGCAGCGGTCTTCTACAGGGATGGTAAGGTTTACGATGTGTTTAGAGCTGGTAGGCACGTGTTAACCACGGCTACGTTACCGCTACTCACTAAGGTGCTATCGAAGGTAGCGGGGTACGAGAGAGTACCCTTCGTCGCCACAATAATTTTCGTCTCGTTAAAGCAGTTCCGAGGTCTCTTTGGCGGGAGAGCACAAACGACTGAGTTAGCGCCCCTAATGTTCAGGGGCTCATACTACTTCCGAATAGCGGATCCAGCTGTATTCGTTAATGAGGTTGTTGGAGGGCAGTCGTTATTCACTACCGACGACATTAACGAGTATCTCAGAGGGTACATGAATGAGCTACTAATGAAGTACCTATCGACATACAGTATCGTTGACGTATTCATGAATCTCGACAGGGTAAGCACGGAGGTGAAGTTAAGGGTCACGGAGGACTTCAAGAGGCTAGGGCTCGAGCTAATCGACGTTAAGTTTGAGGGTGTCGACACTACTGAGGAGTGGCGTCAGAAGATATTCTGGATCAAGCAAACCGGTAATGCCGCTATGGTGCTTCAGATGGAGACCGTTAAGTCCGTGGCCTCCGAGCTAGGCAAGTCACCTGGAGCAGCAACGGGGGCAGGAATAGTTATGATACCTCCCCTACTTTACGGTCCTTACGCGCAACAACCGCCTCCGCCACCGCAGCAACAACAGCAACAAAGTGCGACCACCCCGCAACCACAGGCACAAAGGAAGTTCTACTGCCCTTACTGTGGTGCAGAAGTACCGCTTAACGCTAAGTTCTGCCCGAACTGTGGCAAGAGACTTAAGTGGTGCCCTAACGGGCATCTAGTGCCGTTGGAGGCGAAGGTGTGCCCGTTCTGCGGTTATAAGTTCCCCGAGTGAGTTGCTTAGCGGAGAAAGTCTTGCAGACACATTTTTAATTAAGAGGATACATCACCGTATTATCATTTGTTATGTTCGCTAAGAAAAAGTGAGTTAAGGAGCTTGAGATTATTTGCCACGAGAATGTTCCTTAAGCCATGGGTACATATCAATCCATTTTTCGAGGAATGGACCATACGTCTTGAGATACAGTGAGTGGGTGGTCATCTTCCTTATTAGTTCGTTGTTTCTTCTGTACTTTATTGCCTCTCCTAGGGTGTGCTCACCCTTCATCCTCTTCCATTCCTCTAGTGTGAACATGTACTTCTTCTGCACGTAGTCCCTGTAGACGTCGCTTAACACGTTGAAGGTGCAGAACGGTACTACCCTGCCGTCAGGCATTAGGTAATGGATGTTGCACCGCATGACTCTCTCAACGTCGTAGTTGTATAGGTCCATGAAGTGCATCATCCCGAGGAACAGGAACTTGTAGTGCCACTTGCCTAGGGCTTCGTATGACTGCTTAGTGAATATCTCTAGAAGTAACTTGGGTAAGCTCTTCTTTAACTCGGACGGTACTTCACTCCATCTTATGAAGTCCTTGAGCATGTTTAAGAGTACTTTAGTTCCTACCAGCAGCTTGTGCTTCCCTGCTTTCAGTTCCTCAGCCTTCTCGCGTAAGTACTCCATGAATCCCTCAATGTCTATCATTCTTGGTATTGGTATGTATGTCAGTTCTCCGTTCTCTCTATGCACGTAGATGTACGTGCCTACACCGCACTCTGGGTGGTTAGCCATTTCGAACTTGAATCTTCCGGCAAGCGCCTCGGCGAAGACCGATACCGGGACTGATGTAGGGACCGGGTACCAGTCGTTAACGGTTATTTGCCCGTTGGTCTGCTCTTCGATTAATTTAACGGTGTCATATATTGTTACCCTAAGTTTCTGTCTCTCGGCCCTCTTTATCATGCCTGTTAACGATACTGGCTGGAAGTTCACTGCCCTAACGATATCCATGTTAAGGGCGGCAAACTTTATTATGTCCCCTAACTCTCCTGTGTTTATACCCTTAATTACCGTAGGCACTAAGACCACTGACGTCATTCCCGCTTTACGGAAGACCTCGAAGACAAAGGGAATTTCCCAGTGGTTCTTGGGATTAGACTTTGGGGTTATGCCGTCGAAGCTCATGTAGACCGTGTTTACGCCGGCAGTCCTTAATGCCCTGGCGAATTTTACCGCTTCTTCCTCACCTTTCTCTAAGTACAGCCTAGCGAATTTTATTGCGTTCGTATTTAGCTGAATATGCTTTATGCCCATCTCCCTGAGTATCTTTACTATCTCAACGATATCCTCGCGTAGGAGAGGCTCACCACCTGTCAACTGTATTACGGGGGTGACTCCCTGCTTAAGGTATGATTCAAGCATGTGCCTTATTTGCTCCTGCGTTGGCTCATAGACAAAGCCGGACTTCTCAGCATAGAAGAAGCAATACCAGCAGTCCAGGTCACACCTGTTAGTCAGAACTAAGTTAGCTAACGCCGTATGGTTCTTATGTAGTGGACAGAGACCACAACTGAAGGGACATGGCGCTGTTAGCTCCGTGTACACGTGCCTTGGTCCGCGTCCCTCAACAAACCACTTCTCTATGCGTTTAGCCCACTCAGCACTCCCCTGATATATCTCCTCTATTTCACCGTGCTCTGGACAGATCTTCCTGATGTAGAGCTTATCATCCCGCTCAACTATTATGGCTGGTAATAAGGCGTAGCAGTAAGGGCATATCGAATTAGTGTACCTAACCAGTTTTTCGCCTTTCTTAGGTTTTGGCAGGGGACCACCAATACGTATTTCCCTATCCGCAATCCTGATTACTCCCTTAACAGGGTCGAAGGTTGATGGCTTAATTAGCTTGTGCTCGCCCTCAGTAACGGGCTGTGACTCACCCATTAGCCTGACCTCTAGCTTAACCATATACTCCGTTAAAATAAAAGGTTACTCCGTACTAAGTTTAGGTGAACCCCCTAAAGTTATCCCATCCTCCAAACACTTCTTTCCCTCTTAACAGCACCTTCCCGACTCCTCTCTCGGTAAGATGCCCTAGCAGGAAACCCTCTCCGCAACCCTCACCTCGATTGCAAACGTAAATCACTGTATACTCTTCTCCCATAAACCTTAACACATCCTCCACACTGACACCCGCCTCCTCCATGAACTCGGAAACGTCTCTGCAGATCGGGAGTTCCTCGGACAGCACTAGGGACAAAGAACTTGACGTGAGGAACCTTCTCATCGAACGCAACCCGTCACTCATGTCCGTAGCTGCCTTAACTTCATCGACGTATCGTAGGAAACTTAACGGTATTTCCGGCCTACGTAACCACTCCTTAACGCTACTCGGTATATCACCCTTAATTGACAAGTAATGCATTAGTGCAGGAATTGCTGACCTGCCTAAGCACGATGTTACGTAGACCTTGTCACCTGCCTGCGCTCCCCTCATTCTAATAGGTTTTCTCGCCTCGCCTAACATGGTTACGTCTATCCACACACCTAAGGGATCCTCGGAGGCATTGAAGTCCCCTCCCAATACCTTAACCCCGTATCGTTGAGCAAACTCGCGAATACCTGTCCCAATTAAACGGACGTCCTCAAGGGTTCTCTCCTTAGGCACACCAAGCGATATCAACGCGTACCGAGGTCTCCCGCCTTTAGCTACGATGTCTAAGGCGCTCCCGGCCAAGACACGGTAAGTTAGATCATCTAACTCCATCCAGGGGTACTTGGATGCTCGTTCCGATGTACCGTCGACTTTGATTATAGTTATGCCCCCCAAGCGTAGGGCTGCGGCATCATCTAACTTATCGAGGAGGCCTCCATCGAAACTATTGCCCAAGGACTCAATTAATGTGCTTATTGCTTTGTCCTCCCCAACATTAGCTAATTTAAGTTCTGGCCTCAATCGTTGAACCCGCTGTGGTAGTCTCTATGTAAGTTATTAAGGCCTAGGTTATGGGACATTAGGGGCTACGTTTGCGCGGCTCATACCTGCCGATACTAATGCTTGCGGCAATCCTATTTTCGTTATTGCTTAGTTACCCTTCCGTGAGTACCTCAGCACAGCCTAGTCACGGTAAACTACAGCACCTTAGCTTCACGTTGTACGATTACGCGTACGTCGTCTTAACAAAGAACAGGACGACAGCATACTTTGAGATACCTGCAAACTACAGTGACGGCACACTCAATCAGACAGTATATATCGTTGCTTACGGTGGTAACGTGACGCTCATAGGAAACGACAGTAACATCACCGTACAGATTAAAGTCTTCAACGAAAGCTACGGCTTTGTGGTTGTTAAGATTAAGCAGACATTCCTAAACCTAACGGACGTGGTGCTCGAAATATCTCACAACCCTAAGGCGTTCGCAAACGTTGAGAACGAAATCCCGCAGAGCATTAGAGAGAAGTACGTGAGGAAACCCGTAGATATAATTAAGCAAAAGGTTGTTCCTGACTTCACCAAGTGGCTTAAGGAGAGAGGATACAGCATTAGTAACGTGTCTAAGGCATTCCTCGCCGTCCAAGCCGCCATATTCATTTACCTGTCAGGCTACATACACTACAACGCAAGTGCCCTACCTAGGACGCTTGCCGACATAGTTAGCAAGCATCAGGGGGACTGCGACGACATGTCCAGAGTCCTAATGAATTTACTGTGGTACTACGGAATACCCGCCAAGATGGAGTACAGCTACGTATACCTACCACTAAACATAACCATGCCCATCGAAGGCTCATACATGAGGTTCCTCAACGCCGGCCCCCACGCCTACACACTCATGTACATCCCGACCGTTGGTTGGGTCTCGCTGGATTTCCTAGCGGGGGCCAGGCTTAATAACCCATCCTTAGTTGAGGGGGAATCACTCACTGCGGAAGTTACGGAGAAACAACTGGAACATACTAAGAAGGAACTCTCCAAGATAAGGTACGCTGAAGAAGTGATGCTGTTTAAGGACAACAAAATACCATCAAAGTTAAGGACACACAACATCAGTAAATTGGCGACTACACTACACAGCATGCTACTTCTCCTCATAAAGAAGGTCGCGCTAGAGGCGGGACTTAACGTCACAAGCACAGTAACCTCAAGTACCATGACACAGTCCAGCACCACAGTAACAAGAATAAACACGAGCACGCCAGAGAACCGCACAGGAACAAGCCCCACCACTACGTTGGAAACGACGCAGCGCGCATCAACGACAAGTACAATAGTATCAAATACGACAACGTACTCAACGCAGGAGACGACCTACACTACATCCCAGACAAGTACGTCACACAACACAAGAATAACATCAGCAACAAAAACAAACACTACAGGAGGAGTAAACATCGTTAATGAGCCTGACCTCTTGGGGTTCCTACTACTGCTTATTCTACTTATAATTATCCTCGCACGATACGCCGTTAAGGCAAGCTCAGGAACTCAGTAAGTACATCCTAGCACGTAACCCGCCATGCATCACGTTAATCCTACGGACTACTTTAACCCCCGCCTCATCAGCTGCTTTCTCTAACGCCCTCACCGCGGCTGTAATTAGCGCTAATCGCGCCTCCGGAAAGCGTTCGAAGAATACCTCCAAGAACTTCCTGTAGAGCATAGGTAACTTCTTCGGGTTATGAAATCTTATTCCGTAGGGCGGATTAACAGCAGCGTAACGCACTTCAGTATCCACGAGTGAGTAAGTCTTCCGTAGCGTTGAGTCACCTTCAATGAATGTAGTGACCCAAGCAACGTTAGCTGACGCCGCATTTAGATGTGCGCCGGCTAAGTGCTTTGGGCTAGCATCAATGCAGTACGCGTGGATGTCCTTTGTTAACTCTATCCTTGAGAGGAGATCTGTGATCGTATCGCGTTCGACCTTGGGGTCGTAGAGCTTTAGCTTCCTGTAAGCGTAGTCCTGCCTAAACAGAGTGGTGGGCATAGAGAGCGCTCTGTGGGCAGCCTCAATAACTATCGTGGCCCCGCCACACATGGGGTCCAGGAATGATCCTTCCTTGTAGTCCAGTAGCTCTAGTAGCGCGGCGGCTAACGTGGTCTTAAGTGCCGCTGGGTGGTCATACACTCTGTACCTACGCCTGTGGAGCGATGTGCCGGTAGTGTTGATACCGATGATTAGGTCGTCATTTATTACGAAGGCATGTATCTCAACATCAGGTCTCCTTAAGTCAACCTTCAGTCTAACACCGGTTTCGCTCGCATACGACTCAATTACGCCCGCCCCAACCTCCCGCCCTACGTCAACGCTAGTGAAATCATGCGTACCTACGCGCTCGGCCCTAACAGCGAAGGTTACATTACTCTTAATGAATTCCGTATAGCTTAAGCTTTCGGCAATCTCCCTTATGTCGCGTAAGGTTCTGAATTTAGTGTGGATTAATTCAATGAAGACCCTATTCACGGTTCGTAAGGTATTATTGCCTACGTAGGTAAAGCGTTCGTCAGCCGTGAGGAATACCTTGCCAGGTGCAATCGACCTCACGCTGATGCCTGTCCTACTCAATTCCTTAGCCACAAGGTCTTCCGTGCCCTGCGGAGCTGTACAGAAGTATCGTAACATCCCTAACACACTCCCAACGTTTAAGGCTGATTATCGAAAGCTCTCCAACATATGTGATTGTGTGGTATGGAGCCGCCGGCGGGATTTGAACCCGCGACCACCGGCTTACGAGGCCGGCGCTCTACCCGCTGAGCTACGGCGGCTCCAGTCATTTGAATTAGTGAACCCTTATTTTCTTTTCTACCCTTTGCTCTTTAGGTGAGTTAGGCTGACACATGTTAAACTAATCGCGTCTCTAGGACCT
>WAOL01000008.1 GCA_015521295.1 Desulfurococcales archaeon | reverse complement strand
GTTTAGGGGTGGAGGCGTGGTTAGCGTTTATAGGTTTGGGTTAGTTGAATGCGGGTCTGCGGACGTTGTTTCCCGTGTTGTTGGGGTTCACATGCCTCCCCGTGTGGCGGGCTTTACTAGGTCTGTTGAGTCCGCCGTAACCATGTTCCCGCCCCCGCCGTCCCTTATGAGGGACTACAGGTTTGTGGGGCTTTCAGCCCTTGCTGAGGATACGGGATGGAGGCGCCGTGCTCCCCGAGGGTTAAAGGGTGTTGAGGAGGTTCTCGAGGTGCTGGGGAGCGTTGGTGAGCGCGTTGTTAGGGCTTGGGAGCACGTCGCTAAAGTTGAGGCACGTGTGGATGTGAAAGGTATTAAGGGGTACGTGGTCGTGGGTGATGATGGGTCGAAGCTAGTCATTGATGGGTGGGTCGCTAGGCCTGCGAGGTACGGGACTGCGGTCATAACGCAGGAGCTACTGGACAAACCGAGCACCGCGTACGTAGTTGTGATCCTGGAGGAGGGCGGGGTGGCTAAGGCCGCAACCACGGTAGCGGGCCCGGCCGCTAAGCACTCCTCGAAGAAGCTCGCAGCGACGTTGGAAGAGCTAGCCCCTGGAATACCATCGAGGAGGCGGGGCCCGCGGCACCCACCGATGCTCACAGGACCGCATCACCCACCAAACATCAAGCTAGGACTACCGAGGGAAGTGGCGGTTAAGGTAGCGCTGAAAGCCATGGAGACACTAATAAGGAAGGAAGCCAGGAAACGGAGGGAAGCAGGAAAGGCAAGGAAAGAAGCGAGAACCAAAGCAAGCGCTGGGAAGGAGGTATGAGAAGAGCAAACTAACGACTTCTGTCCCAGGAGCCGTGCTGCTACACATCAGAACCCTCATCCTTACCTTAGCCTGTAGTTACTTCGCGTAAGCCCTCGCACACCACACACTTAAGCGTCGAACACCAAGCAACGAACACCACCTGCCATGAGTTAACGTAATCTTTAAGGAGCGCAAGGGTTAATGCCCCACCAGCCACTACGGAACGGTGATTAAGACGGGGTTAATTGACCCGCACATGCACACGGTCTTCCTTAGCTGGAGGGACCTAACCTACTTGGCGGAAGCAGGTTACGAAGCAGTAGTTACGTTAGCGTACACTCCCTACGTGCCCTCACACCCAGCGTCGCTGGAGGATCACTTCACCCACTTGGAGGCGGAGGTGGCGAGGCTCAAGTCTCTTGGGTTGAGGGGAGTCGTGAGTGTGGGCCTGCACCCTAGGTGCGTCAAGCCGGAACACGCATCCGCCCAGTTAGAGGTTGTGAGGAAGTGGCTACCCAAGGCGCAGGTGCTGGGAGAAGTAGGGATCGAAAATCCAGACTCAAACCTTGAGGCTGAAGTGTTGAGGGCCCAGCTAACCATGGCTAAGGAAGCCGACCTAACAGCGGTAATACACACGTCACGCAACCGGAAGAGGGAAGCACTTAAAGTAATAATCAACGCGGTTAAGGAATCGGGCATCAAGCCCGAGAACGTGATCATAGACCACCTAACCCCGGAACCCGCGCTACTGAATGAGGTAATTGAATTGGGGGCGTGGGCAGGCATAACGATCCAGCCAGGTAAGGCAAGTGTGCAGGACCTAGAATACTTAATAGAGTCCGTACCCGACGCGCTGAGCCACGTAGTAGTGAACAGCGACGCCGGGAGGGATCCCTCAAATCCGCTAGCTGTGGCCGAGACCTACGAAGCACTCGTGAGGAAAGGGTACGTGACGGAAGCCTACAGGCTAACCTCAATGAACCCGAAGGAAGCCATTAAGCCCCTAAGCACGTGATACGCGGGCCGAACAACCTTTAAAACTTAAATACTATGTTCTGTCTTGGTTGGTAGGTGCGCGGGTGTAGTAATCATGCCTGAGGAAACATACAAGCACATAGTCAGGATCGCCGGCGTCGACATCGAGGGGGAACTCCCCCTCGCATACGGCCTAGCCAAGATTAAGGGGATAGGGTACCACACAGGCCTAGCCATAGCTAGGAAGCTCGGCCTGGATCCTAGGCTAAGGGTAGGTTACCTCAGTGAGGAGGACGTAGCCAAGCTGGAGGAGGCCGTCAGGAACCCGAAGGCCTTCGGCCTCCCGTCATGGTACCTGAACAGGAGGAAGGACTACGTGACGGGCGAGGACAGGCACCTAATTGGCGCCGACCTAATCTACGAGGCAAGGCAGGACATAGAGCGCCTAGCAAGGATAAGGTGCTGGAGAGGCATAAGGCACTCGCTAGGACTAAAGGTAAGGGGCCAGAGAACGCACACGACCGGCAGGCTCGGCCCGGTTGTTGGTGTGACGAAGGGCAAGAAGTGATGGAGGTGGTCGTGAGTGGGTGATCCGAAGAAGCCGAGGAAGAAGTGGGAACGTCCCGGACACCCATGGATCAAGGAAAGGCTACTTGAGGAGATGGAGCTCCTCGGCAAGTACGGCCTAAGGAATAAGAGGGAGATCTGGAAAGCCCAAACACTCCTCAGGAGGATCAGGGAGAAAGCCAAGGCCCTCCTATCACTCCCGCCAGAGGTCAGAGCGGCAAGGGAAGCCGAACTAATAAGGAAGCTCTACCACATGGGCTTACTTGAGAGCGAATCAGCAACCATAGACGAGATCCTCGGCCTAACCACGGAGCACATCCTCGAGAGAAGACTACAAACAATAGTCTACAAGAAGGGCTTCGCCAGAACAATCCACGAGGCAAGGCAGTTAATAGTGCACGGACACATAGCCATAGCGGGCCGTAGAGTAACGTCCCCAGGCTACCTAGTCACGAGGGAGGAGGAAGACCTAATAGACATAGCGCCCGGCTCCCCCCTAGCCCAAAGGATCAAGGAGAGGCTAGCCCGGCAAGAGGGTGAGGTCGAGGCGCCTGCTCCTCAAGCATGATGGATAGAGGTGATCACGCATGGCGTTCACATCAAGGGAAATTAAGTGGGGCATCGCACACATATTCAGTTCCTTCAACAACACGATAGTCCACATAACCGACCTAAGCGGTGCGGAAACCGTCGCTAGGATGTCCGGAGGAATGGTCGTCAGGGCGGACAGGGAGAAACCGTCACCCTACGTAGCGATGATGATAGCGTACAGGGCTGCACAGCAGGCGATGGAGAAGGGAATAATGGCCATACACATTAAGGTCAGGGGTCCCGGAGGTCACGGACCCAAGATACCTGGCCCCGGGGCCCAAGCAGCGATCAGGGCCCTAGCTAGGGCAGGCTTCATCATAGGGAGGATAGAGGACGTAACGCCGATACCGCATGACACAACGAGGAGGCCCGGCGGCAGAAGAGGAAGGAGAGTCTGAAGGTGCCGGGCAATGAATAACGAAGGGAAACCAGAGATTAGGGTTTTAGAGAGAAGCGACGCGCATGTGAAACTACACCTCAAAAACGTCCCGTTACCCCTCGTAAACGCGGTTAGGAGAGCAGCCTTAGAGTACGTCCCCTCCATGGCCGTAGACTTCATTTACTTCCGCACGAACACCTCGGTACTTCACGACGAGATCATAGCCCACAGGATAGGGTTAATCCCGCTGACATCCGAGGAAGCCATCAAGAGGTATAAGCAACCTGAGGAGTGCAAGGAACCAGAAGCTGAGAACGACCCGGAATGCTACGCCATACTAATGCTTGAGGCTGAAGCTGGGGAGGATGAGGTCAAGACTGTTTACTCAGGCGAGCTAAGATCCATAACCGACCCAAACGTCAAGCCAGTCACGGAACGCGTCCCGATAGTCGTGCTTGGCCCCGGCCAGCGAATAGAGCTCGAGGCCTACGCACGCCTAGGCAGGGGAGTCGAGCACATAAAGTGGTCCCCAGCAACCGTGGCGGTCTCAACATACGTCGCCGACATAAGGGTGAGTGAGGAGGACTGCACCCTCTGCGGAGCCTGTGTCAAGTACTGCCCCACAGGTGCCCTAAGGATTGATGGAGGAAAGCTAGTGGCCGACAACGACAAATGCACTTTCTGCCGCCAGTGTGTCAGGGTATGCGAGCACGACGCAATAACGCTTAGGGCAAGACCGAACGAATACAGGCTCTACATTGAGTCATCAGGCGCGCTCAAACCTGAAACCATAGTTGTTGAGGCCGTGAAGGAGATAATCCGCAAGCTGGACACACTTTTAAGCAAGATTGAAGGAATTGAGGAGGCAGGAGGGTGAGTCGCATGGCTAGGAGAACAGGTCCAACGAACATAGTGCTAAGGAAACTCATAAGGAAACTCAAGAAAGCCGCGAATGAGAACAACGCACCTATATGGGATTACGTTGCGGAACTACTTTCAAGACCCACTAGGAGGAGGGTAGTAGTTAACGTATCCCGTATAGAGCGCTACGCTAAGGAAGGTGAAACTATAGTTGTTCCGGGCAAGGTCCTCGGTGCAGGGACCCTAACAAAGAAAGTGACGGTCGCTGCCTACGCATTCAGTGAGTCAGCCCTACTCAAAATAAGGGCGGCTGGCGGTAAAGCAATAACCATAGAAGACTTAATTCGTGAGAACCCGAAAGGAAGTGGCGTTAGGGTGATGGCGTAATGAGTGAGGGGAAACCTAGGCTGAAGAGAACAATAATAATAGACGCGGAAGGCGCGGTCTTAGGGAGGTTAGCGACCCACGTAGCTAAGGCCCTGCAGGAAGGCTTCAAAGTGTACGTAGTCAACGTCGAGAAGTCGGTTCTCTCAGGGAAGAAGAATATGGTGATCGAAGGCTACAGGGTCTGGCTAAGAATAAAGACCCTACGCAACCCACAGAAACGCTCACCGAAGAGGCCTAGGAGCCCCGAATCATTATTCAAGCGCGCCGTTAAGGGAATGCTACCTAAGAACTTCCTGAAGGGCAGGGAAGCCTTAACGAACCTAAAGGTCTACGTCGGCATCCCGAAGGAGTTAAGAGGGAAGGAATTCATTAAGGTACCGGACGCGGACGCCTCCCGCCTTGGGAGGGAATACATAACCCTAGCGGAAGTCGCGAGGGCTATGGGGTGGAAAGGATGAGCGTGAAGCAGGAAACCGGGAAAATAGTCATTGCAACCGGCAAGAGGAAGACAGCCATAGCTAGGGCAATAATAAAGCCAGGCAAAGGCAGAGTGTGGATTAACGGTATACCGCTTGAAATATGGCCCGTCGAGATGGCTAGGCTGAAGATGATGGAGCCCCTTCTACTCGCAGGCAGGCAGATCTGGGATCAGGTGGACATTAAGGTAAGCGTTGAGGGAGGAGGCTTCATGGCCCAGGCCGAGGCCGTGAGGACAGCCATAGCTAGGGGCCTAGTGGAGTTCACCGGCAGTGAGGAACTTAGGAGGATATACAAGGAGTATAGCCGCCCCATGCTAGCAGGCGATCCCAGAAGAACGGAGCCGGAGAAGTGGATGAGGTACTCCGCCAGGAGGTGGAGGCAGAAGTCATACAGGTGATGCGTGTATGGTGCTAATACCTGTAAGGTGCCCAACCTGTGGCGCCGTAATAGGGGACAAGTGGGAGCAATTCGCGGAGAGAGTCAAGAGGGGGGAGGACCCGAAGGAAGTTCTCGACAGCCTAGGGGTAAGAAGGTACTGCTGCAGGCGTGTCTTTATTTCACACGTTAACCTCATCGAGGAAATGGTGATGTACACAAGGAGGGTGTGAAGCCATGAGCGAGTCAGGCGAGAGAGGCGGATCAATAGAGCTCCTGGTTCCCCTAAACATATATTTAGAGTCAGGCGTCCACATAGGCACCCACATGTGCACAAAGCACATGAAGAAGTTCGTCTACAAGCAAAAGCCCGAGGGGCCCTACGTCCTCGACATAAGGAAGATAGATGAGCGAATAAGGGTAGCGGCGAAGTTTATAGCTAGGTACCCGCAGGAAGCTGTCCTAGCGGTCTCCGCAAGGCAGTACGGCTATACCCCCGTAAGGAAGTTCGCCGAGATGACAGGTGGTAAGGCGGTGACTGGGAGGTTCATACCCGGAACCCTAACCAACCCCTGGCTCAAGCACTATGTCGAGCCAGACATACTCATAGCGACCGACCCTAGAGTAGATCAGCAGGCAATACTGGAGGCCTCCAAGATAGGTATACCGGTAATAGCGATAGCGAGCACTGATGCCAAGCTAAGCAGCGTCGACCTAGTCATACCCGGCAACAACAAGGGTAGGAAATCCCTAGCACTAATATACTGGCTCCTAGCAAGGCAGGTGCTGAGGGAGCGCGGAGTTATACCGCCTGACGGTGACCTACCCGTAAGCGTAGACTCTTTTGAGACCAAGGTGACCATGAGGTGGTGACACGCCCCCCAGTAGTCGCGGGGCAGTTCTACGAGGCGGACCCAGACAGGCTCAGGTCTAGGATAGAGTGGTGCTTCACCCACAAACTGGGCCCCGGTAAGCTACCTAAACCCAGCGGAACTAGGAGGCCAGAGAGCAAGGGCTTCATAGCCCCTCACGCAGGCTACATGTTCAGTGGACCCATAGCAGCCCACACTTACCTCAAAATAGCTGAGGAGGGGAAGCCTGACACCTTCATCATTCTAGGCCCAAATCACACCGGAACAGGTGCTCCCATAGCGGTATACCCGGACGGTGAGTGGCTAACTCCGCTAGGCAAGGCCATAGTGGATGCTGAGTTAGCGGCGGAGATACTCAGGAGGTCGAGGGTTGCCGCCCCCGACAGGTCGGCTCACGAGTCTGAGCACTCCATAGAGGTGCAACTGCCCTTCTTGCAGTACATCTTCGGCGAAGTATCGATAGTTCCGATAGCTATGCTCTACCAAACACCTCAGATAGCTAAGGACTTAGCCAGCGCGATAGTTGAGGCAGTAAGGGAGCTGGGCAGGGACGTAGTGGTGATAGCGTCAACGGACATGAGTCACTACGAACCACACGAACTAGCTGTGAGGAAAGATCACATAGTACTGGACAGGATAGAGGCCTTAGATCCTGAAGGACTGTACGACGCAGTCCTTACTAGGGGCATATCGATGTGCGGTCCCGGCCCCGCAATGGTTATGCTGTACTTCAGTAAGTCCTTGGGCGCGACCAAGGGAGAGGTACTGAAGTACGCGACGTCAGGTGACGTGACGGGAGAGAAGGCTTGGGTAGTGGGGTACGCAGCGGCTAGGGCCCTCTAACACAGTATTCAAAATAAGTGCCCCGCCGAAGAGGTAAGTAGGTGCCGTGGTTGAGCGGAGAAGTAGTTAGAGTTAGGTATGAGTTCACCGAGCACGTCCCACTAATACACGTGCCGATACCTGGCAGGCGGAACCCCGTCTTAGTAGTGCCCACGACTAACAAGGTGACGGTGGAGGCTAAAGTAACCCCTGAAGGAAGATCCCTTAAACTGCCCGCGAATATCCCTCAAGAGGTAGTTGAGATCATAATCATTTTCTACTCGAAGTTGCTTGAGGAAGTCGGCATAGACGCATCGGCGGAGATCACTGCTTACATAGGGAACGCGGCTTACGTGCCCTACGCATACGTAGCGGTAACAAACGCTGTCGTAGGGGCGCTAAGTGGCGGGATAGATGAAGAAATATTGTGGGCAGCCACCACTGTGGACTCGGCGCTTGGGGTGGGGGACGGTGTTAAGGCCTTAAGGTTCTCAGCCGTCAAGAGCAGGCCGTACGTATGGCGCTCAGGCGAAGGAATAATTGAAGCCTCAAGGAAATTCACGACCGCTATCAGCACCGTAGCAGTCAGAGACCTAAGCATGCTTGACGAACCCGCCGAAGTCGACACCCTAACACACTTAGCAGGCATGGCGGTAGTGACGGCCTTCAGAGCCTTGGAGGAGAAAGGTACGCTTCAGGGATTGATCCCCGCGCTACGCTTAGCCAACGCGTTATGGCATGCCCTCTACGGCGTGGAACTACCCGCAACGACGCGCAAGGAAACACATGCAGTGGTAGAGGGACTTAGAGACAAGGCGATCGTTTTAAGGGTGAGGAGCCCTTGAGCAACACAACAATAATCAAGCTGGGAGGCTCCATCATAACCGATAAGAGCAAGCCCTTCTCCATCAGGAGGGATGTCCTAGCCAGCATAGCTACAGACCTAAGCACGTACTTAAGGGAGGCTAGCGGCGACACCTACATTGTCCTAGTCCATGGCGGTGGTTCCTTCGGCCATCCCCTAGTCAGGGAGTGCCTAGAGCGTGAAGACGTGATAAGTAGGGAGTGCTTCACGAGGGTGGCGCACTACATGACCGTACTGAACATAGAGGTCGTGAGGACCTTAGTGCTGGGTGGTGTGCCAGCGGTCTCCACACCCACCCGCGCTGTGTGCGTCGCGTTGAAGGATGACCTAGCGGACTGTGACCTAAGCATAGTTAAGGAACTCGTTCACGTAGGCGTGATCCCAGTAATGTTCGGGGACGTTGCCCCCATGAGGGGCGGGGGCTTCAAGGTGATCTCGGGGGACGTCCTAGTATGGTTGCTTGCGAAGGATTTGAGGGCGAACACCGTGATATTCCTGACGGACGTTGACGGAATATTCACTGCGGATCCCCGCCTAAACCCCGACGCGAAGCTAATACCTGAGGTTCAGGCACAGGAACTAGTGCGGGGCCTAGCGACACTATCGACCGACACCGGAGGGAAAGCGGACGTGACGGGCGCGATGAAGTTCAAGGTCGAAGCAGGGTTAAGACTCGGTGTGAAGGATGTTAAGGCCCTCATAATTAACGGACTCAAACCTCACAACTTAATTAATGCCCTCCAAGGAAGGAAAGTGAGAGGTACTGTAGTATGGTTCTAGACGACAACGCGGAAAGGAAGTTGCAGCACATAGACGTAGTTCTCAAGGAGAACGTAGAGGGCCCACTAACAACGCTCCTCGAATGCGTTCACATACCGCACCAAGCCATCATCGACGCGGGCCCCGAGGATGTGGACACTAGGGTAAGGTTCCTCGGTAAGGAGTTATCTGCACCGTTAATAATTTCGGGGATGACTGGCGGCGCCCCAGGAACTGAGAGAATAAACGCAGCCCTAGCCTCAATCGCCGAAGAGGAAGGGCTTGCCCTGGGCGTCGGTAGCCAGAGGGCAGCACTGGAGAACCCGAACCTAGAATACACGTTCAGGGTAGTCAGGAAGGTAGCCCCCACAGCCCCAATAATAGCTAATATAGGTGCGGCGGAGGTAGTCAAGTACCCGCCAGCAAAGGTCCTGAAGGTTGTTGAGATGATTGACGCTGACGCTTTAGCAGTGCACCTAAACCTAGCACAGGAAGCGGCACAGCCCGAAGGAACACCATCAATGAAAGGCATAATCAAGAGCTTAGAGAGGCTCATCCTCGAATCCCCCGTACCGGTGATCGCGAAGGAGGTTGGAAACGGCTTATCAAAGGAGGTAGCAAACACGCTGAGGTCCTTGGGGATAAAGCACTTCGACGTGGAGGGGACCGGAGGAACTAACTGGGTCAAGGTGGAGATGTACAGGGCGATGAAAGCAGGGGACCACGTTAAGGAGGAAATAGCGAGGAACCTCCTAACGTGGGGAATACCGACAGCAGCCTCAATAATTGAGGTGAGGAACGCAGCACCCGACGCCTACATCATAGGGTCCGGAGGGATAAGAACTGCGGTCGACGCCGTCAAAGCCATAGTAATAGGGGCTGACGCAGCAGGGATGGCCCTGCCTTTCCTCAAAGCCTACGCTTCAGGCAGGCTGAGGGAGTTCACGAAAGCCTTAATACATTCATTCAGGATGGCGGTGCTCATGACAGGAGCCCGCAACGTGGAGGAACTGAAGCGCCTGAAACCAATAATAACACCGCCCCTAACCCACTGGGTGAGCGCGCGGGGCTTGAAACCGGGTCACTACCTCACTTATTAATTCGGTACCTCACCTAACTCTTGGTGTTGAATGCTTGACCGAAGAGTTAAGGGAGAGGTTCGGAGAGCTGTTAAAGTACGCCAAACACGTTGCCGAACTCACGAACAGAACCATAGAGGAGATAGTTAAGGGTGAACCCCAGTACCTCTACGAAGCCGCAATGCACCTCATAAGGGCCGGGGGCAAGAGGTTAAGGCCCCTAGCCACGGTCCTGGCCGGCCGAATGTACGGATTACCAGAGGAACTAGGCGTTAAGGCGGGCGCGGCAGTCGAGATACTCCATAACTTCACCCTAATACACGACGACATAATCGACAGGGACAACCTAAGGAGGGGAGTACCCACGGTACACGTACTGTGGGGCACCGACGTAGCGATAATAGCTGGTGACCTCCTCTTCGCCAAGGCCTTCGAAGCCCTAGGTAAGCTAGCGGAGCGCGTCCCGCCAGACAGGGTTGTGGAAGCCCTCAACAAGCTAAGCTGGGCGTCGGCAACGATAGCCGAGGGTCAAGCCCTAGAGTTTGACATGGTTAAGAGGGACAACGTAACCCTCGATGAGTACATAACGATGGTCTATAAGAAGACCGGGGCCCTCTTCGAAGCAAGCCTGCTAATAGGCGCAATACTCGCTGACGCGCCGCCCAAGGAACTCGAGAAACTATCCCGCTACGCCCGCGGAATAGGGATAGCGTTCCAGATACAGGACGACATCCTGGGCCTGACCTCCACGGAGGAAAAGCTAGGTAAGCCAGTATACAATGACATACGAGAAGGCAAGAAAACAATATTAGTGATCTACGCGCTCAAGCACCTCAACCCCGAAGAACGCAGTAAGTTACTAAGCACGCTGGGCAAGAAAGACGCCACTAGGGAAGAGCTGGAGGAAGCAGCTAACCTAATAAAGAAGACAGGCGCGGTGGAGTATGCCCGGAAGGAAGCTGAGAAGTACTTTGAGGACGCGTTAAGCGCTCTGCGTAGCACGAAACCGGTTGATGAGGAGGCACGCAAGTTACTTGAGGACCTAGGCCAGTACGTAATCCTGCGAGGAAAGTAAGCGATGGGACGCGCAACCGAACGCGTAAGAAAGGAACTCGAGAAACTCAGGAAATACTACGGCGCGACAAAGTGCTACGTAGAGCGTGAAGGAAGAAGAGAGGAGGTTCCCTGCGAGAGCATACCTGAACTCCTGCGAGAAGGCATAGCTAAGGAAACAGTGATAGTATGCAACGAACGCCTAAGCAAATGCGTTAAGGCACCCAAAGGCACGAGCATCGAAGTAATAGAGGCTGAGGGAAGAGAGGTCTACCTAATAAAGGATGAGACCGAGGACGTGGGGCGCTGGAGCAAGCTAGGGTACATAATAACGGGGAAAGGCGAGGGAAGAACGATCAAAACCCCCAAAGCAGGCAAGATAATCTTTATAGAGGAGGTCCTCGGCGAGAAACCGGATCACTACCGCATATACGTTGCTTCGGAGGGCGTTGAGGAATGAGTGACGATGTTAAGGAGATTCTCGAGAAGATACGCGATGAAGTCACATACTACGCACTACTAAACGCGGTAGAGCACGGCGGTAAGGCAAGGCCCGGCCCAGTAATAAATAAGGTGTTGGGCAGACACCCTGAGCTACGTAGGAAGGAGGTAATGCCGGAGTTAGGAAGGTTCGTGGCTAAGGTAGTGAAGGAAGTGAATAGCTTAACCCTAGAGGAGCAGGAACGTAAGCTAAGCGAGCTAAAGCCCCCTGAGGAAGGCAGGAAGGAGGAAAGGAAGGCTAAGGAAGGGTTACCACCCCTCCCCAACGCGTCTGAAGGGAAAGTAGTGACTAGGTTCGCTCCCAACCCGGACTTCCTAATACACCTAGGCAACGCTAGGCCAGCAATACTAAGTTGCGAGTACGCCCGCATGTACAAGGGGAAGATGATACTTAGGTTCGAGGACACCGACCCTAAGACCAAGCCCCCCATGCCTGAAGCCTACAGGCTGATCCGGGAGGACCTTGAGTGGCTGGGCGTTAAGTGGGATGAGGAGTACATTCAGTCCCTGAGGATGGAGATATACTACGACCTAGCTAAGGAGCTGATTAGGAGAGGGGGAGCGTACGTAGATCTCTGCTCGCAGGAGGAGTTCCTCAAGTACAAGCTCGGGAGGAAGCCATGCCCGCACAGGCACCAGAGCGTTGAAGAGAACCTGGAGCTCTTCGAGAAGATGACCTCCGGTCACTTCAGTGAAGGTGAGGCGGTGCTGAGGGTGAAGACGGACATCACGCATAAGGACCCCTCAGTGATAGACTGGGTCGCCTTCAGGATAATAGACACGGACAAGCATCCACACCCCATAGTCGGGTCGAAGTATGTTGTGTGGCCAACATACAACTTCGCAGCAGCCGTTGACGATCACCTCCTTGGAGTGACCCACATACTGAGAGGGAAGGAACACGCAGTGAACACGGTGAAGCAGGGCTACCTCTATGCGCATTTCGGCTGGGAGTACCCAACCGTCATAAACCTAGGTAGGCTGAAGCTGGAGGGACTGATATTAAGCAAGTCGCAAATAAAGAAGCTAATTGAGGAGAACCCAGGCAAGTTCAGCGGGCCGGACGACATAAGGTTCGGGACCGTTGCCTCCCTGAGGAATAGGGGCATAGAGGCAGAAACACTGCGTAAGATAATACTGCAGGTAGGGACAAACCCCAACGACGCAACCATAAGCTGGGACAACATAGCGGCCCTCAACAGAAGCATCATAGACTCAGCGACGAGGAGGGTAATGGTGGTCTTCGACCCAATAAAGCTAGTAATAGAGTCATACGAAGGCCCAAAGAAGACAAGCCTACCATACCACCCAGACAATAAGGGCTTAGGCGCGAGGGAAATCGAGGTCAGCATGGAGAACGGCAAGCCAGTCGTCTACGTATCGAAGAAGGACTTAGAGAACCTCACTGCTAAGGGTAAGGCGTTGAGAGTTAGGCTCATGGGCTTATGTAACGTCGAGATAATCGCTACTGAGGGGCACACTAAGGCGGTAGCGAGGTACTTAGGGAGTAGCGTCGAGCAAGCAAAGCAGGAGAGGATGAGGATAATTCAGTGGGTGCCGGTAACGACCCCCGTAACGGTGCGTGTGAAAGTACCTGAGGGCTTAGAGCTAATGGTGGATGAGGGCGTGGCGGAACCCTCCCTAACGCAGGCATCGCCGGGAGATAGGTATCAGTTCGTGAGGTATGGGTTCATTAAGGTGCGGGGCGTGACCCGCTCTAAGGGAGGCGTTAGGGTCGAGGCAGTATTCATGCATAAGTAACAGGCATAAGTAACAGGACGCTACGCTTTTAAGCGCCCCTAGAGAGTAGTGATTGCGACGACCGAGGTGGATGAGAATGAGCAAGCCCCCATACGTAAGGTTTGAGGTACCACCTGAAGTAGCTGAGAAAGCGTACGAAGCAGTCAAGAAGGCTAGGGAAACCGGCGGTAAGGTCAGGAAGGGCGTCAACGAAACAACCAAGGCTGTCGAGAGGGGACTAGCGAAGTTAGTGCTCATAGCTGAAGACGTCGACCCGCCCGAGGTAGTCATGCACCTACCACTCCTTTGTGAGGAGAAGAAGGTGCCCTACCTATACGTCCCGAGCAAGAAGAAGCTCGGAGAGATGGCGGGCATCGAGGTTCAAGCATCTTCAGTAGCCATCGTGGACCCCGGCGAGGCCAAGGACCTAGTCGATGAGTTAATCAAGGCCTACGAAGAACTCAAGACTAAGGCCTGAACCTAAGGCGACGCAAGCACACAACTACAGAAACCACTCATTTTTAATAACTACTCACACGAGAGTTAGAAGCGCTACATCAATTCTCAAACAACCACATGACACGCACTAGGGAATTCTTTTAAAACCACGGAACCTAGAAACTACGGTGCTTGGGTCGTGGCAGAGGAAGGCAAGAGGAAGATAGACGTCAGTCAGCCGCAGGTAAACGTCATCGAGGAGTTCGGGTTCCCGGCCGAGGTAATACAGATTGTTGGTAGGACAGGTGTTACCGGCGAGATAACCCAGGTCAGAGTAAGGGTCCTTGAAGGAAGGGACAAGGGAAGGATCATAGCAAGGAATATTAAGGGCCCGGTGAGGGTCGGCGACATAGTAATACTAAGGGAGACGGAGAGGGAAGCGAGGAAGCTTTCAACTAGGAGGTAAGGCAGCCTCAAACTTTTAAGTTGACTCACTAGTCTGAGGGGGTGTGAGGAATGCCTAGGCCGAAGCGATGCTCGTTCTGTGGGGGACCTGTCGAGCCTGGCACGGGGATAATGTACGTTAAGAATGACGGTACGATACTCTGGTTCTGCTCAAGCAAATGCTTCAAGAACTTCAAGTTAGGCAGGGACCCGAAAAGACTACCATGGACAGCGTACTACCTCGGCAAGAAGTCAAAAAGGTGAGTTTGATTGAACCAGCGTGAGCTGGTTATTGTCAAGCCCGATGGTGTTAGGCGTGGCTTAATCGGCGAAGTCATAAGAAGGCTGGAAGCCAAGGGCCTAAAAATAGTTAAGTTAAGGATGATACGTGCATCACGCGCGTGTATGGAGAAGCTCTACGACATTCACAAGGGCAAGTCATTCTTCGAGGACTTAGTGACTTTCATGAGTTCCGGACCCATAGTAGCGATGATTGTCGAGGGTGATGAGGCGATAAGTGTCGTCAGGAACCTAATAGGCCCGACTGACGGGCGCAAAGCGCCCCCGGGAACCATTAGAGGTGATTATGCCTTGTCGATTCAGGAGAACATAGTGCATGCAGCCGACAGCCCCGAAAGAGCTGAATATGAGATAAGCGTGGTCTTCTCTCCCGATTGCGGTGAGTTTTAAAGTGCGTTTAGATATAGCAGGGAAAAGTTACTTGCCCTTGAATTCCTTCTTCAAGCTCCTTAGCTTAAGGAGTATGGGTAGCCCGAACCTCTTATCTCGTTTCCTCTTAATCCTAATGATTTCCTCGATTAAGGGTAGCATGTCCTCAGTCACGTACTTCCTGAACTTAGTTAACACGGTCTCCAAATCCTTCTCGCTAGGGTCGGTGTAGAGGACGTCGCCCTCATCGAAGTGACGGCCCACTAAGACATTGCCCTCAATTGAAATAGCGACCTCCTTTCCAGCCTTCGCCTCATCTAGGTTCCTACCCTTGCTCTGGATCTGATATATCTTACCAAGGGGCCTTCCATCGTCACGCATTATCGGGTAGCCAGGCCTAATCACGCCCGCCAGCACCCGTATGCCGACGACAGCCGGGTCACTGCGTCTGAACACGAACCCGGGAAGCACTTGGAACTTAGCTGGGAACACCGTTTTGAGGAGTTCGTAGTATTCTTCCCTCTGCTTCTCCTTTGCCACCCAGTTCTCGTACGTCTCGATTAACCTGTAGATTATCGAGTCCTGGAATATGCGCACACCCTCCTTTCTAGCGAGTTCCTCGGCGTCTGGTAGTGGCTTGACATTAAACAGGAGCGCTACACCGTAGTACCTGTTCTGCTTCGCAACTATTGACGCCTCAATAACTTCCCTCTTAGTTAAGGGACCTACGTCTGCTAGCCTAACCGGTATGCCTTTGGACTCAAGCATGCCCACGACAGCCTCAAGCGTGCCCAAGGTATCAGCCTTAACTATGACGCCGTTAATGTCCTTGGAAAACCTCACCTGCGTTACTTCCTCTCTCACCTTCTCAACATATTCCTTAACCTTCTCCTCGCTCTCCACCGCGTACAGTGGCGCGCCAGCTATCGCCTCCTCAAGGCCAGGGGCGCTGACCCTAACGCCTGCCGCCGCCACGACCTCATCAACGTTCTTGAATGCCGATTCACTAGCGGCTCTCATCTCTTCAAGGGGCCTTGGCATGAGGAGGGCCCTAACCCTAGTAACTATAGGTTCCTTCATTCCACCCACGACTATTATGTCGCCACGTCTCAGAATCCCGTCATATATCACAACGTCTAAGCACGTTCCCAGACCAGGTATTTCCTTAACCTCTAGCACAACACCCTTCGCCGGACCCTCCGTGAACAGTATCCTCTTCGTTAAATACTTCTGCGTCAAGCCGGCTAAGACGGCAAGTAGCTCGGGGATACCCTCCCCTGTCTTGGCTGAGACCGGCACGATCGCTATTGCCTTCGTGAAGTCCCTGATCCTGTCGAACCTCTCGGCAGGGATACCTAAGCTAGAGAGCTGACCAGCGATGGTATATATTCTCCGTTCCAACTCCTCTAAAGCCCTCTTGCTCTGCTGCCTCATTGAGAAGAGGAAGGGTTGATCGGGCTGAGGCCTCCACCCGTAGATCCTATCTATCTTGTTAGCGGCAACAACGAAGGGGACCTTCCTACTCATGAGTATCTGGATACTTTCGATGGTTTGCTTCTCAACACCTTCCATAACATCGATGACCAGTATTGCGAAGTCAGCTATGCTTCCTCCACGCTTCCTTAGATTAGAGAAGGCCTCGTGGCCAGGCGTGTCTATGAAGAGCAGGCCCGGGATCTTAAGCTTTATTGGGAACATTGACTTGAGCGGTTCAACAATCTTCTCTATCACTGAGGCAGGAATCATTGATGCGCCGACATGCTGGGTCATTTCGCCAGGCTCCTTCTTAACGACTGCCGTACCACGTATCTTATCGAGGAGCGTGGTGTTATGCACTACAACGTTATTGGCGATGAAGCATTGCGTTGGCGGTACGGAGAGGTCGTAGAGGTATCCCTTATATGGGATCCTGCGGATGGACTTGACGCTGACGAACTGCACGTCACCTAGCTTGAGGATCCTGCCATCATCAATGCTACCCTCACCAATAACATCGATTCTCAATCCCGCCTTCCTAGCGAGTAAGTCAACGTCCCTCACGCCAGCAACCCTAACGTAGTGGCGCGTCCTTAACTCGGTGACGGAGGAGAACACGCCTAAGCGGGCTAGGACGTACTTAACCTCCACGCCAGCCTCAAAGCTCGGGACGGGGATCAGGATCTCGGGCGTCTCAGGGTCTATGATCCCGGATCCCTTTACTAAGCCGCGAATGAAGTCTCCAAGCAAGGTGTTCGGGGCTTGAAGGACTGAGGCAGGCACGAATGCACTATCGCCCCACGCCTTACTGGTTGCGAGTACGCACCCCGCGAGCTTAGCCGATGTACTCACTTTAAGCCCCAGTGCGGCCGCGAGCACCTCCGATGTAGCGTTAGCGACAGCTATCGCTTCAATAGTGTCGTTAAGTGACGAGTCGATTACCCGGCCAGCGCACCTGAGGCCCACGAGTTCGAATGCACGACGCCAAGCAGCCCTACCGACACGTCCTAAACCTTCCTTAATCCCCGCTAGACGTGCAATGCGGGCCAGAATGCTCCACGAGTTCTCCGGGTTGGGTACGTTCGTAGCTACGGCGACCGCGTCATCCGCAGTAATGTCCTCCGCTCTAATCCATCCGTCAAGAGTCAGGAACGGATGCTCTGGCGTCACCCTTACCTTACTTCCATCACTTAGGGTAACCTCGTATAGGTACCCTTCATACCAAACGCGCCACACTTTACTCGTCCTGCCGCGCCTCACGCGTGCTTGAGGGGTGAGGGTCGTCACCTCATTTTTTCTCTTAATGAACTCGTATCCGTTCCCAGCATTAATGATGTCGCCCTCTGTGACACCCTCGAATAGCGTCTTTATCTTGGCTAATCTGCCATTGGCTAACATTACCTTCTCGTCTGGGTGAAGGCACTTTCCATGGTCCACGTGCCCTAGCACGGTAACTATTGGTGACCTTAGCTTAGCTCCTTTCTTATTTGTGTCCTTAGTGCTGACCATACCCCACACCTGACATAACGTTACGAGACAGTCATTATAAGTGGATTGACTAAGCAACAGACAGTAAGATAGCATAAGGGATTTAGGGCACTCAGTAACCTGAGGAATAAGGGGCAGTTCTTCTAGTAGATCTGATATCTGAGAACACCTACTAGACCGTTGAACGTCTTCTTAATCCACATGTAGTCTGGTACTTCATCGGTGAGCACGTAGACCTCAGCGCCTTTCTTTTCAGCAAGCTTAACTATCTCCTCGAACTTGGGGTGATCCTCCGTTATTATGATATGTTTAACGGCGCCGAGGTTTAAGGCGTCGATAACTTCCTTCTCACCATAGATCGCTAGGCCATCGTCCTTGGCTAGGTGGTAGTTGAATTCCTCAAGGGCCTTCTGGGTTCTTATGTAGATGTGTTGCTTTATCATGTCCTCAGCCCTCATAACCAGCTCCTTGAGCCCAGGCTCTCCTTGATCACTTACATCTATAGTCTTGGGGAGCACCAAGCGCTTGAGTCTGTAATCTAGGAAGTCGCCCTTAATGAAGTCTAGCTTAGTATAACCGGGACCCCCAATGATTACTCCCTTGAGCTTACCGTCTTGGAGGAGCGGTAGGAAGTGGTTAGTAGCTTTCTCCCCAACACTCTTGAAGAAGTCCCTAGTTAGTTCCTCTATTATCCTCTCGTACCTCCTCTGAGACCACCCGCCTCGGCTGTGCTTACCCGGTATGTAGCCTTCGATCTCGTCCAGAACCCTTATGGCATTGCCCTTAAGCAGACCTATTGTTGCTTCATCTCTCTCAATCACTATAAGGCCGTACACGTCGTTCTCCGCAACCATGTCCTCAAGGAACTCTGTGTGGAAGAACTTGTCGGTCCTGTAGAAGAATACCTTAATGGGCTCTGGAGGCTCGAACACTAGGGCTATGGTCTCACCGGTTTCGTCATGCTCTCCCGCAAATATTACTAAGCCATTCGGAGGGACCTTCGGTATCTTAACAAGCCTATCTATGGCTGCCTTCAACGCTGTCTGAACTCTGTTCCTGGTTGCTTTCAGCTTTATGTTCTCGGTTATGGACAGCTCTTGACGCAGAACGTTAACTACGTCAGCGATCGGCCTGCCCGGAGGTATGTAGAGGCTCAGGAGCGTGGTTGCGTGGGCATTCCACTTCTTCAGCTCCCTCAAGAGCCTTTTCAGCTCGCTCTTCGATATCCTGAACTTATCGCTAAATGCCGATCACCCTATCTCATAGTCTCACTAGCCACCCTTTTAAGTGATTTGCTATGATACAAAATTCCATGCTCTCAGCGTAACTTAGAACTTACAAGAGGGTGAGTAGGGCGGATGTAATGTAGTAAACAAGTAATGCGACAATGTACGCCAACCCCATCATGTACATCAAGGAGATTAGGGTCTTCCTCAAACTCTTGCTCTCCTGATACATGACGGCGAGCGTAGCTAAGCAGGGCAGATAAAGCGTTATGAACGCCAGTATTCCGAGACCTTGAGCAATATTGAGTCCCAACGCCCTAATGGCTGCTATCGGGTTAGCGCCACCATGCAGGACGGACAAGCTGTCAAGCACGACTTCCTTTGCAACGAGACCGTTCACTAACGCGAACCCAACTTTCCATGCCTGCGTGTAGTTCAGACCGAAAGGCGTAAGGGCAGGGGCCACAGCATTCCCTATGATTGCCGCGAAGCTGTGCTGGAAGAAGTTCTCTCCGTACACGTCAGGCAAGTACCCTTCAGGCCCCGTGTAGAGGAGTGCCCACACAACGATGCTTAGCGAGAATATTATCAACCCGGCCTTACGGAGGAAGTGTTTAGTGTTGTCCCACGTTAGCCACCACACTACCTTAGCCTTAGGCTTATGTATGGGTGGTAACTCCATTATGAGTTCAGGTGACTCACGAATACCGTATATAGCCTTACGGATAATAATGGCTGTTAGTAGGGCGGCGGCAGCACCTAACGCATAGATGAATACCACGGCAACCGCTTGCATGACCGCACTCTTGAAGAGAGCCATAGCGAAAGCCAAGCCAACCACTAACCTAGCCTGGCAGGGAATGAAGGGAACCGAAAAGATTAGCTCATGCCTCTCAACATCGTCGAGTGATGTTCGGCTAGTCATGACGCCCGGCACGTTACAGCCCACGCTTATGACTAACGGATAAACAGCCCTCCCGGAAAGACCGAACTTAGATAAGGTGGAGTGGAACGCCACGGCCATCCTAGGCATTAATCCGCTATCCTCAAGCATCGCCAGGAACAGGAACACCATGAGTATGAGGGGGAAGAAGCTGAGCACGGATCCAACACCCGGTATGATGCCGTTCGCCACTAAAGACACGAACCAGTGAGGCGCGTTCACAGCACTTAACCCAGACTCCGCCAGTGATGAGAGTTCGTTGAACCCCATGCTGACTATCCCGCTTAAGCTGTACGTACTCACAGCCTCTGCCAAGCCCTCCTGTCCAGCCAATTCAAGCAGGATGTTCAGCGGGAAGCCGGTGTTTATCGAGAATATGAGCAGGAAGACACCTAGCGTTAGTGCCGTACTGAATAGGAGGCCAGCTAACGGCCTACGTAGTACCTTCTCGAGGCTACTTCCTCCCTCAACCTTCGTCCTAACCACGACCCTCCTTATCAGGGAATCAACGAACGCAAAGCGCTGCCTTATCGCGAGCTCCGTGAGGTCACCGCCGAGGACCCTCCTCGCTGAGTCGATGATGTTCCACACACGCTTAAGTAGGGCTTCCTTCCCTTCCTGCTTCAGCAGATCCTCAATACGCATGTCACCCTCTAACAACCTAATAGCAATCCATCTCGAGGGGTACTGGCGAAGGGCTCCCTCTTCCTCAATTAATGACGCTATTTCACGTATGAAGTGTTCCAGCGGGCCGTAATCGATTGTAAGGGGTTCCGACCGCTTAATCCTGGACTTATAATTGAGGAGTGCCTCGAGAAGGTCCCTAATGCCCTCACCCTTAAGCGCGGAGACGGGGATTACCGGGACGCCTAGGTACTCCTCCAACTTATCGTAATGTATGTGGATTCCCCTCGGGTGTGCCTCGTCGGTCTTCGTGAAAACCAGTACCACATTCGGTGTTAACTCCAACACCTGGATCGCCAAGTAGAGCGTCCTTTCAGGGGCTGTGGAGTCGACGAGCACCATAACGATGTCCGGTTCGCTAGAAACAATGAATTCCCGGGCGACGACCTCCTCGAGGCTAGTGCCGCTGATTCCATAAGTTCCAGGGAGGTCAACGAAGCATACCCTCCTGCCCTCGTACTCACGCATACCCAGCTTCAGCTCAACCGTCACTCCGGGCCAGTTGCCTACATGTGCTGTCTCCCCAGTAAGTACGTTAAATAGCGTGGATTTGCCGACGTTCGGGTTTCCGACTAACGCTACGATAATGTCACACTCTTGCTTAGCAGCGCCCGTTTCGTATCCCCCGTCTAAGGTAAGTTAGACTAATCTTAAATTCTTATTCCTTACCCTCAGCCAGTTTTAAACACTCTACAGACATACATACTGTAGAGTGAGCGAGAAGGATGATGAATAAGGTCCCACCGCATCTATGTGTGAAGTGCAAGGGCTACAGGAAACTCTGTGGTCTCCCAGTATGCCCTATTATGGAGAGGTTCAGAGCGAACATCAAGGCAATAATGTCGGTGAAAGGAAGGGAAGTTGAGGGCGCAACACCGCCGAGTGTGATAGTGGGGGAGGCGCACTACCCTAACGTGCCCGTAATATTCAATGTCCCACCTAACGTACGGGGTGATGCGGCGAAGGGGTTCGACGACCCGCTAGGATGGTGGGGAAGAGTAAGCCTCAACGAGATAATCAGGAGGAGAGCTCAGCAAGTAGCATCAATAGTCAAGGTTAAGGTCACGGACCCTTTCAAGCTCTACGACGATGAGGTAAGTGTAGCTGCAGTATCGCTAAAGCCTGTTGAGAGTGAAGCCGTGCTACGTAAGCCACCCAAGCCTAGACTAACCTTTAGCGCCGGGCTAGACCCTGTGGGGCCGGCGGCCGAAGCGGAGGAAGTGCGCGTAATTGGTAATGCACACCTTCCTCGCCCCCTTGAGAGACTGATATGGGACGACCTACCAGCATCCGAGGGCGCCGTGGAGCTCTACAGGAGAGATGTTGACATGTACACGATCATCAGGGCGTTTAGCTTAGGCCTGATAGGACGTGTCCGCAGGAGGAAGCTAGTGCCTACTAGGTGGGCTATAACGGCTGTCGACAGAACACTAACTAACTACATGCTGAGGAGAGTGAGGACATTACCAGAAATAAGTGACGTCGAGCTCTACGAGGGCGAATATCTAGGCAATAAGTTCAAGGTGATCCTGTATCCTGGCAGACCACTAATAGAGTGGGTTGAGGTGTGGTATCCGCTAACGGTATTCACGCAGACCGCGCTAAAACCCCTCATAATATACAACAAAGCAACGCCCTTAGGGAGAACCGAGACGCTGGACGGTGGCTTCGACGCGGCCAAGTTCGCCGTGATTGAACACCTAAACAGAAGAGGGAGGAAGGCGGCGGCAATAGTGATTAGGGAGATAACTCCGCAGTACTATGCAAGCGTCGGGAATTGGCACATACGTGAAACCGTCCGGAATGCCCTATCTCAGCCTCCACGCAAGTACCGCACACTACCGGATGCCGTGAAAGATGCCGTCGCCGGCATGGATCCTTCAACACGCAGGGAAGTAGTCAAACTCCTAGTACCGATGAAGTACAGGAAACTTGACGACTTCCTCCGCTAACCCTTACTTAAGCGGTGTACGCGGTCTCCAGCCTTTTAAGGAATTAACGCTTCCAACCCTCACTTGGGGAGTTCTGGTGAGGAGGTTAGTGGTTTACGTTGGGTATGATAAGAAAAGCAGGTCAGTTCTACGTAGAGTACGAAGGTACAAGGACTGGTTCGATGAAGTAACCATTGTCCAGGTCCCGGAAAGTAGACAGGCAGTGCTCGACAGGCTCTCAATACCTTCAGTAGTGATCGAGGAGATCAAGTGAGTATCGCGCCCTTTCATTCACTTGACTCTATGGTTATACCTATTCTTCTGTAGGGACAGTCCTTCCAGTGATTCTCACAAAGGGGAACCTCATACCTCGTTAAGTATCTTCTCAGGACGTTACATGCCGCTAGGTACGCACCACTCTCATCCTCCTCAACAACGAAAAACTCACAATCCGACTTAGGGCATTTCTTCAGTGAGTGTATAAGTAGCAGGGGCCTCCCGTATTTACCGCTTCTCCTCCTAACACCCTCCTCTCTCCTTACCTCCGCCCTCTCTCTATAGAAGGGACACTTCTTATATACGGCCTCACTACCCAAACAAACAGCGTTTATGACAGGGTCACTTGAAGGCTCGCCTAATGCGGGAGAGTGGCAATAACCGTCTCGGTACCAGGGGCATGGCAAGACTGACACCCAGTAAGAGGGGAGGTTAATAACTTATAAGCTGTAAACCCAGTAGGCTATAAGGGTTTAAAAATGAGTGGCGAGAGAGACCTCGACCCTAGTAGGCGGCTCGGGTTGCAAGTGGTTTACGAAGACTCCGAGGTCGTCGTGGTAAGGGCGCCAACAGAGGACCAGCTTGTAGATATATTGACGGACTTGCTTAGGGACAGGCCAATGTCAGTTAAGGAACTTCATTCATTCCTTTCAGGGCTAGCGAGCGAGGATAAGATCCGAAGGGCCCTAACAAGGCTAGTCAATGAAGGAAGAGTGTACGTGCTTGAGGACGGGAGATTCACTATAGTGGGTCTAGAATAAGAGAAATGCTACGGAGAGTCAACGGCGACGAAAACAGTTTTCTAAGAATGATAATAGAATATTTGATGCAGGAGGAACCCGTATAAAGGCGCAATTTATTAATAATCTGTACTCCCTTACCTTATTAGACATGTGTTGAGGTGGTATCCCATGAGCTCCCGAATAAGCGAGGAAGAGCTGAACAAGATGCTTTCAACCACGGCACCCGCTAAGGAGAAGGCAGACCCGAAGAAGAAGTGGATAGACAGAATGCTTAGGTCAGCTAAGAAATATCACAAAATATGTCCATACTTTGACAAGAAGACCGGCAACTGCTTCATAAAGCAACTAAAGTTCACTAAGAACACCAGGTGTGACAGGGACGGTAGGTTCGACGGTTGCCCAGTCTTTGTCGAATACCTCGAGGAGAAGTACGAGTGGTTTAAGTCATCAGGTCAGACACCTCCTGTGGACTTCAGGGACCTCACGATGTTCGTGTAAGCGCGCTGGCGAGTACTTTGAATACAATGGTGATGCTTATTGACGACCGCCGACCCCTACAGGGACTTACTTAAAACGATAGCTGAGTCCATATCTAGAGAGTTCTCGCAATCACTAGGTACTGACGTGCCACCAGACCTCATCATAAGAGTGATCGAGGAACCACCGCTGAGAAAGTTTGGAGACCTAGGCATACCTGTGCCTAGGCTATCTAAGGAACTGGGGCTGAAGTTCCAGGAAGTTGCTGTCTCGGTTGAGGCTGGCTTAAGGAATGTCGACGTGATAAGTAAGGTCATGCGTGTAGGGCCTTACATCGACGCCTTCATAGATGTAGAGAAGTACGCGTCCAATGTCCTCAAGTCGCTTAAGGAACTTGGCGAAAATTACGGGGTGCCGAGAGTTGAAGAGCCGCAAAAGATCGTTGTGGAGTACGTCTCAGCGAATCCTGTTCACCCGCTCCACATCGGTTCAGGGAGGAACGCCGCGATAGGTGACTTCATCTACAGAATCCTAAGCATGGCGGGCCACAACGTTGAGCGTAGGTATTACGTCGACGATATGGGTCTTCAGGTGGCTTACCTAGCGTACGGTTACCTCAAACTAGGTAGGCCGAACCCGCCTGAAGGAATGAAGCCGGACAAGTACTACGGCTTAATCTACGCCGCTACCGCAACTATAGTAGACCTACTTGAAGCCAAAAAGAAGGTCGAGGCATTGAAGGAGAAGGGCGGACAGGAATACAGTGACGCGTTAAGGGAACTTGACTCCCTAATGGGCGACTTAGCAAGGATACGAGAGAGAATACCCGAGGAGGTTGACGGGCTAATAGAGGAGATATCAAAGGATAAGGATCCGAAAGCCTCCATAGCAGCGTTAATGCGCAACTATGAATTCGGTAATGAGGAAGCACAGGTGATGCGTGAGGTCTCAGAGAAGGTTATGAAAGGCATCAAGGAGACCTTAACCAAGTTAGGGATCAACATGGACGTATGGGACTGGGAGAGCGACTTGGTCCGGGAAGGGTTAGTCCAGAAAGTTCTTGAGGAGGCGAGGAAATCACAATACTTTACAATTCACAGAGGGGTGCCTGCCTTAGACTTCAAGGAACTCCTCAAGGATAAGGACTTGCGCCGCAGGTTAAGAATACCTGAAGGACTAGAGATACCTCCATTAATACTCGTCAGGTCTGACGGAACAACACTCTACACGACTAGGGACATAGCCTACACCCTAAAGAAGTTCAGGGAAGCTCAAGCAAAGAAAGTGTATAACGTGATCGCTATAGAGCAGACGCTGCCGCAGGCTCAACTAAGACTAGCCCTCTACGCCCTCGGACATAAGTTCGAGGCCGAAAACACCATTCACTACTCCTACGAAATGGTTAACCTCGTCGGCACCTCAATGGCTGGCAGGAGAGGCAGGTATGTCACCGTAGATGACCTCCTAGACCAGATGAAGGGAAGGATACTTGACATCATGAGTGAGAGGGGGTTGCGGAGCGAGGACATAGCAGAGAAGATGGCCAGGTCAGCCTTCAGGTACATGATGCTCTCAACATCACCTAACAAGACCTTAGTCTTTGACGTGAATAAAGCCCTGAACATACGTCAAGCGTCAGGTCCCTACATACAGTATACCTACGCCAGGGCTAAGGCGGTGCTCACCAAGGCCGGAGGGGTTCCATGGAATAAGCTGGAATTCAAAGGCGCAGGAGAGGGGCTACGCCGTGAACTCCTATGGTTACTTGGTAAGTTCCCGCACGTCATGGAGGGAGTGCTCGAGAGCCTAAGGCCTGAGGATTTGGTTGCGTACATGAATAAGGTTGCAGACACCTTTAACACGTGGTACGGTGCCGAACCCATAGCTAAGGAGGTAGATGAGGGATTAAGGACACTCAAGCTAGCCATTACGTACGGTGTGTCTGTAGTGTTAGCCAACAGCATGAAAGCGCTAGGCATGGACGTTCTGGAACGGGTGTAAGGCGGCATCGAATACTTTAAAACAGATTCACTATTTTGTGCCCCCCTCGAACGCATGAATTAAAAATTCAATAGACAAAATTAGCTTATAAGCACCGTTAGGGACAATTTAATGGTGTGGCATGTGTCTGAGAGAGATTACATAGAATTAAGAGTCGAGACTGCTTATCAGAAGGATGTAGGCGAGAAGCGAGCCCGCCTTAGCAGGAAGAACATGTCAAAGCTAGGCATACAGACCGGCGATTTCATCGAGGTTGAGGGACCTAAAGGTACGGTTGTACTTAAGGCATGGCCAGTCCATATGAACGATGAGCATAAGGACATAATACGGATCGACGGATACACTAGGGAAGCTATAGGCGTTGCCGTAGGCGAGACCGTAAAGGTCCGTAAGGCTAAGGTCGAGAGGGGGACAAGGGTAGTACTAGCACCTACAGTACCTCTAATGTTCGATGAAGCATTTGTGGAGTACGTCAAGGAGAGCCTCCTCTACAAGCCGGTTAAGCGTGGTGAGGTTGTCTTCGTGCACTACCCCTTCTTCGGGGAACCCCTCAAGTTTGTCGTGGTTGCTACTCAACCTACTCAAGCGGTTTACATTGACGAGACAACGAGGTTTGAGATAAAGAAGGAGCCCGTTAAGGCTGAGGCCCTAGCTAGAGGTGTCCCGAGAGTCACTTGGGAGGACATAGGTGATTTAGAGGAAGTGAAAGCAAGGATCAGGGAGATTGTTGAGCTTCCGATGAGGCACCCAGAGCTCTTCAAGCACCTAGGCATTGAACCGCCTAAGGGTATCTTGCTGTATGGTCCGCCTGGCTGCGGTAAGACACTGCTAGCAAAGGCGCTCGCCAATGAGATAGGCGCTTACTTCATACCGATAAACGGTCCTGAGATCATGAGTAAGTTCTACGGTGAGTCAGAGCAGAGGTTAAGGGAGATCTTCGAGGAGGCGGAGAAGAACGCGCCAGCAATAATCTTCATTGACGAGATCGACGCCATAGCGCCCAAGAGGGAGGAGGTCGTCGGTGAGGTTGAGAAGCGCGTCGTAGCCCAGCTACTCACCCTAATGGATGGGCTCAAGGAGAGAGGAAAGATCATAGTGATAGGCGCCACTAACAGGGTTGACGCTGTTGACCCAGCGTTAAGGAGGCCGGGCAGGTTCGATAGAGAGATAGAGATACCGCCACCTGACAAGAGGGCAAGGTTAGAGATCCTTAAGGTACACACAAGGAACGTGCCCCTATCAGAGGACGTTAAGCTTGAGGAAATAGCCGAAATAACCCACGGATTCACTGGCGCCGACCTAGCAGCGCTGGTTAAGGAGGCAGCAATATCCGCGTTAAGAAGGTTCCTTAAGGAGGAGAAGGTCGACCTAAACAAGCCCATACCACCGGAGAAACTCAAGAAGCTGAAGGTAACTAAGGCGGACTTCATGGATGCGCTAAGGCTAGTGCACCCGACCCTAATGCGTGAGGTATTCGTTGAGGTGCCTGAGGTTAGGTGGGAGGACATAGGTGGCTTAGAGGATGTCAAGCAACAGCTTAAGGAGGCGGTCGAGTGGCCCATGAAGAACCCGGAGGTCTTCGAGAAAATGGGTATAAGACCGCCTAAGGGTATCTTGCTGTATGGTCCGCCTGGCTGCGGTAAGACATTGTTGGCTAAAGCAGTGGCGACGGAGTCGGGCGCGAACTTCATAGCTGTGAAGGGACCCGAAATACTGAGCAAGTGGGTAGGAGAATCAGAAAAAGCAATAAGAGAAATATTCCGTAGGGCCAGGCAAGTTGCGCCTGCGGTAGTGTTCTTCGATGAAATAGACTCGATAGCGCCTGCGAGAGGTTTCAGGCACGACTCAGGCGTCACGGACAGGATAGTGAATCAGCTTCTGGCAGAGATGGACGGCATTCAGACACTCAAGAACGTGGTGGTGATAGGAGCCACTAACAGGGCGGACATAATTGACCCAGCGCTCCTGAGGCCAGGCAGGTTCGACAGGATAATATACGTGCCTCCACCAGACAAGAAGTCAAGGTTAGAGATTCTTAAGGTACACACAAGGAAGGTACCGTTAGCAGAAGATGTTGATCTAGAGAGGTTAGCGGCACTAACTGAAGGGTACTCAGGCGCGGACCTAGAGGCGCTAGTTCGTGAAGCAGTGATACTAGCTCTCAGGGAGGAATTCAAGCCCAGACCAGTGTCAATGAAGTACTTCATGGAGGCACTAAAAATAGTGAAACCATCGCTAACCAGGGACGTCATGGAGAGGTACCAGAGGACCTACGAGGCCCTTAAGAAGATGGTGATATAAGGTACGTCATGAACACATTTTAATTATAGTTCATCTCCGCTACCCAGTTAGACTGGAGGATTGCTCCCAGAGTGCAGTTTAAGTCGCATACCACGTATCCATTACTATTATTTGTCTCAAGCGCTACAGTTGAGGGGTGCGGGCGTCATGGGCAGGAAGGCCATGGCGGAGATAAGGAGGAAGTTACGGGAAGTTGTTACGGAGGACTACAGGAAGTTCATCAAGTATTATTTAGCGGACGTCAAGAGAATACAGGAACTCAGGGAACGCCGTCTAGTGGTGGTGTCAGGAGACGACCCAATTAAGGTGGGCGGCGTCACGGCTGATGTCGTGCTTAAGTTCGTTAAGAAGTTGAAGAAGATGGGGTTGCTCAAGGGGCCCGTGCCAGTACTCCACGTATTCCACGACGAGTTCCCGGATGCTAGGCAACGCGCCAAGATACTATCTAACGTGCTGGGGAAAAACCCAGACGTGGATCTCACACAGGCTGTGTACGAGGTCAGCAAGAAGTTCTTGGGCTCCACCTTTAAGGTGCTGATAATGGATTTAGTCAACGACCTTAAGCCAAACGACGTTGGTCGGTTAATGGGTATCGTTGAAGGCGGCGGAATAGTTATTTACATGGCCCCATCCCTCGAGAGATGGCCCAGACTAAAGACAATATTCCGCCAGAACCTAGCCGTACCCAACCACCCTGAACCGAGGTACGTCTTCATATCCTACTTCATAAGGAAGCTCATGGAGCATAAGGGAATATACATATTCGACACCGACAACGGCAGGCTAGTTAAGACAGGCTTCCTAAAAATGAAGAAACGCCGTAGGGCAAGAGAAAAACTCAAGTTACCTAAGGATGTCTTGTTCCCTAAGGAGATTTACAAGGTTGCGTTAACCCAGGATCAAGTGAACGTGATTAAGTTAATAGAGGATCACCTAGTTCCAAAGCCCGGGAAGAAGAGGGTAGCTATAGTAATAACGGCTGACAGAGGGAGGGGGAAGTCATCCGCGGTAGGAATAGGGATTGTTGGCCTGATAAACGAACTCATGAGGGTCAAGAACAAGGTTAGGGTAGCCGTAACAGCGTCAGCACCTCTCTCCGTCCAAGCATTCATGGAGTTAGCCAAGAAGACGCTTGACGTGGTTGGTCTCAAGTACAGGGAGATAACGCGTGAGGGGCAGGTACTGGAGTTGAAGGGTGATAGGTTCAGTATAGAGTATTGGGAACCATATACTGTGCTGAGGCTGAATGTCGATGTCGTTGTTGTTGACGAGGCGGCAGGCATACCTGTCCCCTTGCTGCATAAGATCTGGAGGAAATACAAGAGAACAATATACGCAACAACCATACACGGTTATGAAGGTGCTGGGAGGGGCTTCTCCATAAGGTTCCTTAAAAGGTTACAGGAGGATAAGAAGACCAAGCTAGTACTGTACGAAATGATGGAACCCATAAGGTACTCGGCTGATGACCCTATCGAGAAATTCCAGTTCGACGTCTTACTTCTGGACGCAGAGCCAGATCCGCTTGATAAGGAGGATCTGAAGGAAATAGAGGAGGGTAACTTCGAGTACGTGAAGTATGACCCTGAGTACCTGTTCTCGAAGGAGGGGGAGAAGGAGTTACGCTCCCTCTTCGGCATATACGTGCTGGCACACTACCGCAACGAGCCAGATGACCTTGGAAGGATCGCTGATGCGCCACACCATAGTGTCAGGGCAGTTAAGCTCAAGAAGAGCGGGAAGATCGTTGCAGCGGTGCAGTTAGCTGAAGAGGGCGGACTAACGGACGACATCATAGACGAGCTGCTTATGGGCGGTAAGATCCCCGGAAACATAATACCCGACAGGTTACTGAAGCACCTTCGCTTAAGGGACTTCGGAAAGGGCGTTGGGTGGAGGATAGTGAGGATCGCAGTGCATAGCGACGTGCAGGGGAAGGGTATAGGCACGTACGCGTTGCGGAAAGTTGTTGAGGAAGCCAAGAGGAGAGGCTATGATTGGGTAGGCGCGGGCTTCGGCGTTAGCAAGGAACTCATGAACTTCTGGATAAAGAATGGATTCTACCCGCTTCACATGTCTCCTGATCGCAACCCTGTCAGCGGAGAATACACGTCGCTGGTGGTCAAGCCACTCAGCGAGAAGTGGGAGGAGTTGGTGGTTAGGGGAATCAAGGAATTCAGCGTTAAGCTAGTCGAGAGCCTGCATTCAGTGTACAACGACTTCGAACCCGACACCATATACCTCCTATTTAAGAAATGCTTGAGAAACAAGGAATATGCCTCCAAGATAACTATATCTGACGTGCAGGCGTCAAGGCTTCAAGCATACGTCGAAGGAATAATGACATTCGAGTCCGTAGGTGATGTAATGACGTTACTAGTGAAGAAAGCACTACTGATGGGATGGATAAGTGAGATCGGTGAGCTAGAGGCCTCAGTAGTCATAGCTAGGGCACTTCAGGGAAGGGATTGGGCCTACATCTACGAAGAACTACGCGTAGGTAAGGTTAAGGCAGTAACGATCCTCAGGAAAGTTGCTGAGAGACTCGGGATACGGGCAAGGATCATCAACCCGAAGCCGGAGGAAAGGGAAAGTGAGGAATCACCAGACAGAGTACTTCCTCCTGAAGAGGAGGGTGTAGGCAGCACCGACAACAACAATAACAACTATGGCGGCGAGGAGTGAGACGCCCTCCGCAGTCAATACACCCACGTTTTCAGAGGCCACTAAGACGTACTTAACATTGAACGTATACCTACCCACATGGACATTTACCTCACCCTTCTCCCGACCTGGTTGAATAGCGGCTGAAATCACTTCAGCGAGCGTCACGCTCGTCCCGGGGATCCGGAGGAGGTGTGGGTTAACATAGCTCACACCAGCACTCCTTGTGAGGTAGCATGCCGACTCAGCAATTCTCCCCTCACTAGTTACTAGCACGTCGCAGAAGAGCGTGTAACTTCCTATCGTCACGTAAATACCGTACTCGTACACAGGCACGTAAACTACGAGAGACAACGCCATCATCACCGCAAGCACTTCCCTCAGCACGCCCAGCACCTACGCTACATGGTTGGTATGGTTTATCCTTAATAAAATAGAGCTTAGGAAACTATGTTAGGGCATATTCACGGTTAGACAAAGGTCTAACACCTCTTTAACACTATCTTTTAAATCTCGACCCCCTATAAGGCTCGGGGAATCGTTATGGATCCGAAGCTAGAGGCTTTATTCAAGCCTCGGTCGATAGCAGTCGTTGGGGCTTCAAGGAAGCCAGGTAAGATAGGCTTCGAGATACTGCGCAACATTATCGAGTACGGCTTTAAGGGGAAGGTATACCCGGTAAACCCTAAGGCTAAAGAAATATTGGGGCTTAAAGCATACCCAAGCCTATCAGCAGTTCCAGAGGATATTGACATGGTCGTGGTCTCCGTACCGGCTCAGTATGTGCTCGACGTGATTGATGAGGCAGGGAAAAAGAATGCGAAAGTTGCTGTTGTAATAACCTCTGGCTTCAAAGAGATTGGGAGGGCTGACTTAGAGGAGGAACTCGTTAGGAGAGCGAGGAAACAGGGCATAAGGGTGCTAGGCCCCAACATCTTCGGCATGATTTACACGCCAGCGAGGCTCAACGCGTCCTTCGGTCCAACCGACGTGATACCCGGCTCGGTGGCCTTCATAACGCAGTCAGGCGCCCTAGGAATAGCCCTAATGGGTATGACCATAGTTGAGAGGATCGGTGTCTCAGCAATAATTAGCATAGGTAATAAGGCAGACATAGACGACGCCGACCTTCTCGAGTACTTAGCGGATGACCCCAGCACGAAGGTGATATTGATTTACTTAGAGGGCGTAACTGACGGTAAGAGGTTCCTGAAGGTAGCTCAGAAAGTCACGCTGAAGAAGCCAATAATAGTCGTCAAGGCAGGCAGAACAGAGGCTGGAGCCAAGGCTGTCGCGTCCCACACGGGCTCGCTTGCTGGTAACGTGGTGATTTACTCAACGCTCTTCAGACAAACAGGCATACTCCAGGCGAGGAACGTGGAGGAAGCCTTCGACTGGGCTAGGGCATTCTCCTACCTGCCGGAGTACAAGGGAGGTAAGCTAGTCCTAGTAACGAACGGCGGAGGTGCGGGAGTACTCTCAACCGATACCCTATCGGAGAACGGCGTTAAGCTAGAGCCGCCGCCCAAGAGCTTGGTGGACGCGCTCAAGCCAAAGTTGCCGGGCTTTGCATCCTTAGGCAATCCTATAGACGTTACTGGAATGATCAGCAACGAGGGCTTCGTAGACGCCATAATGGAGGCGCTCAACAACCCTGAGGTCGGTGCTGTAATGGGTATTTACTGCCAGACTGCGGTTACGGATCCAATGGTCATAGCGAGTATGCTCATCAGGAGAGTGAAGGCGATGGGCGGGCTACCAAAGCCGCTTGTCCTGACGCTTATTGGTGGTGAGGAGTGCTACTGGGCAGTAACTAAGCTGAACAGTGCTAAGATACCGACGTATCCAATGCCCGAGAGAGCTGCGTCAACGATTGCTGCCGTAATTAATTACACACGCATGAGGGAGGAGGTCAAGCGCCGCCTAAGTGAGTTAAACGATGTAAGCGATTAACCTCCTTAACTTTAACCACTTAGTAGGTTTCTCTAGGTTTTACCCTGATTAGCTAAGCTTAAAAATGCCGCACCCCCAACATATCGGTGGTGAAGCGGATGGAGTACGTGTACGCGTCCCTACTACTTCACTCAGCGGGAAAGGAGATAACTGAGGAGAACATTAAGAAGGTGTTGGAGGCAGCTGGAATACAGGTGGACGAGAACAGGGTTAAGATGCTAGTAGCAGCCCTCAAAGAAATAAATATCGAGGAAGTGATTAAGCAGGCAACCGCGGCGCCCGTAGTACCGGCAGCGGCGCCCGCGGCACCAGCGGCTGCTGGCGCGCCTGCCGAGGAGAAGAAGGAGGAGGAAGAGGAGGAAGAAGAGAAGGAAGTTAGCGAAGAGGAAATCGCTGAAGGCATATCATCACTATTCGGCTAACAGAAAAATAGAGAGTCGCACGAGAGTTTTTCCGAACGCCTTAGCAGAGCTAGCGTGCTCTGGGGTATCGACTTAACCATTATTTTAACTCGTCGCGTTACCTGGACTGACTCCACTACCTTGGATTCCATCAGCAAGTGTTTAAGCCTTCCAACGCACCTTAACTTAGTCAGCGCCCAGTGAGGGTGATGGACACGCGTGTACGGTTGGTGGGGTTCGATAGCTTAGGGGTTAGGTCTATGGCGACGTTTGTTGAGACACCTGACGTCACGATATTCATAGACCCGGCTGTCTCGCTGGCGCCTCGAAGGTACTCGTTACCGCCACACGAACTTGAGTGGAGGAGGCTTGAGGAGGTGGCTAAGGATATTGAGAAGCTAGCAAGCGAAGCCGATGTGATAGTCGTTACCCACTATCATTATGATCATCACGATCCCGGCAGGCATGTCTCTCTAGACATCTATAACGGTAAGGTCGTTATTGTGAAGGACCCTAAGAACAACATCAACGTGTCTCAGAGGATACGTTCATCGAAGTTCCTTAAGCTAGTACGGGAAAGGGTGCGTGAGCTCAGGGTCGCAGACGGCGCTGAGTATGTGTTTGGCAGGACTAGATTACGGTTCTCGGCTCCCTGCCCGCATGGGGGTACACCTAAGTTAGGGTACGTAGTTCAGGTGCTGATTGATGATGGTAACCGCAAACTTCTTTTCACATCGGATGTGGAGGGCCCGATACTCAAGGAGTCCCTGGAATTCATCGTGAGATCAGCACCCGACGTAATTATAGTGGATGGGCCGCCCACCTACCTCCTAGGTTATAAGTTCGGCATTGAGGAACTGAGGAAAGCCTTAAGCAACTTACGAGTAGTAGCCTCCCTCAATACAGAACCTGTAATAGTGCTTGACCACCACCTACTGAGGGATCTTAACTATAGGGATTTCTTTGGCGACGTAATGCGCGGCACACCGGGTAAGGCACGTATTATGACGGCGGCCGAGTTCGAGGGTCGGGAACCCTTATTACTTGAGGCTAGGAGGCGCGAACTCTATGGGCGGTGAGGGCTTGCTGGGGAAAGGGTATGACCCAGTAGCGCTGGCATCGATTGTTCGTCCTAAGGTCTCTGAAATCATTAACGGTGAGGAGTACCGAAGATACTTCAGGTTCAGGGGCGGGAGATGGTACGGAGGCATAGCGACGGGGGACGTCATAGGCTGTAACCTAAGGTGCGGGTTCTGCTGGGCCTGGTATTTTCGCGACGACTACATGCGCGGAGAACTCCTAAGCCCTAAGGAGTCTTGGAGGAGGCTCTACAAGATAGCGAGTAAGCGTGGATACAGGCTCGTAAGGCTAAGCGGCGGTGAACCTACCCTAACCCGTGACCACGTGCTCGAGGTCGCGGAACTTGCTAAGCGAGCCGGCATGATCTTCATACTCGAGACTAACGGGATCCTAATAGGTAACGACAGGAGCTACGCCAGAGACCTAGCTGAACTCGGTAACGTGTTCGTTAGGGTATCGTTCAAGGGCGTCACCTCCCAAGAATTTGCTAGGTTAACGGGCGCTAGACCAGAGTTCTTCGAGCTTCAATTCCAAGCACTGAAGAACCTCGTAAGCGAGGGCATGGAACCTGGTGAAGAAGTTATTGCTGCCGCAATGATATCCTTCAGTAATGATGAAGACATAGCCCGCTTCGTCCTGAGGTTAACCGAGATTGACGAGAGGTTAGCCCACGTGGACTGGGAGGTGATCTTCATGTACCCGCACGTTAAGGAGATCCTAAGGAGGAGCGGCCTGAAACCCAAGAGGTTCGTAAACCCGGAAAAAATACCTGATGAAATGGTGTGAGGGCTTTAAAGGCAGTGGTAACCTCTTGACTTGGTGAGTGAGCTGAAGCTTCAAGAGCTAGAGCAATTCATGTTCTCGAACCTCGCGAACCTAATGGAGGAATGCAGCGATGTCTGCACGGAAGGTAAGCCACCCTCAGTGAGCATAGTTGAGGGCGTCATTTACAGCGGGTGTGACCTATGCCTTATAAGGGCGGCACTGGACAGGGTTAACCCTCCCTCAGTGTCTATAGTATTCCGGGATGGACGTTACGGCGAGTTCGTGTTCCTTGACCAGTACGTCCTCGAGCTAACGGAGGAGTCCGCCCAACTAATACCCAACCAAGAGTTCGAGGAACGACTTGACGACCTAGAAACCTTCGGCCTCATATCTGAGGAGGATCGCCGCCTACTCGAGGAATGGATTCGTAAAGCACGGAAATGAATGTTTGAGTCCCCAAAACCTAATAATACACCCGCATTAACTAAGAACGGTGTAGTAGTTGAGGTTTTACATAGCTTCTGAAGAGGACATACTGTCGGGCAAGATCACCGACATATACTTTATCAGGACAAAGAAGATCATTGCTGCCAAACACCTTGAGGATGTAAGAGTTAGGATGGAGATCCACACAGGCTCACTCCCAGAAAAGTACTCTTGGGCCGTGTACGCTGGTCTAGAGGAAGCGCTGAAGCTACTTGAGGGTAAGCCACTCAACGTCTACTCTCTCCCTGAGGGAACCTTAATTAAGGACAACTTTCCTGTGATGGTCATCGAGGGTAGGTACTATGATATATGTGAGTACGAGACACCATTGCTTGGGATACTCCGCCACTACACATCAGTCACGTCTAGGGCGGCTAGGTTCAAGAAGCTAGCGATGGATAAAGTGATACTGTACTTCGGGCTGCGAGGCGCGCACCCAGCGATAGCCCCTATGCTCGATAGGGCTGCGTATATAGGCGGGTTAGATGGTGTCTCAGGAGCCTTCAACGAGGAAACAATAGGGGTTAAGCCTTCCGGGACTATGCCGCACGCCCTAATACTCGTCTTCGGGGATGAGGTCGAGGCTTGGAAAGCGTACGATGAGGTACTCGATAAGAGTGTGCCGAGGATAGCACTAATAGACACGTTCAACGACGAGCGGTTTGCCGCGGTCAAGGCGGTTGAGGCGTTAGGGGACAAGCTCTACGGAATACGACTGGACACGCCTAGAAGCAGGCGCGGCAACATGAAGGCAATAATCAAGGAGATATTATGGACCCTGAAGCTAATGGGGAAGGAAGGGAAGGTAAAGATAGTTGTCAGCGGCGGTGTGGGGGAGAAGGCGATAGCCGAGCTACGCGATGTTGCGGACGCTTTTGGCGTGGGTACCGCAATAACGTATCCACCATCAGTGGACATGAGCATGGACATAGTTGAAATCGAACGTAACGGTGAATGGATACCCTACAGCAAAAGAGGGAAGGATCCTGGCGCTAAGAAGGTGTTCAGGTGTGGCACCCTAGACTACGAAGTAGTTAGGTTCGGAACGCAGCCAGAAAGATGCCACGAAGACCTCATGATTAAGTGGCTCGATAACGGTCGCCTAGTAAGGGAACTACCCAGCCCACAGGAAATCCGTGATTACGTGCTAAAGCAACTGCGGGAAGCGCCGGACATAGAGCCACGTTAACGTAACCTTCCCATAATCAAGTATCTCGATCAATCAATAAATTCTTCTGGACCTACCTGCTTGATTCATGAACAGAATTAAGGGGCCGGTATGGTGGACCGGCCGGGACTTGAACCCGGGGCCTCCGCCGTGCGAGGGCGGCGCTCTTCCAGCTGAGCTACCGGCCCACCGTGTGATGTTGGTATTGAGTAGTTTAATAAGCTTTAGTACATGGTTCTCAAATGATAAAAAGTGAAACCTCTACTAGGGGAAGATCAGGCTAAAAACCTAGATTAGGAACTCTCCCGTGTTCTTCAGCCTCCTGTATCCTGTGAATAACTTCAAGTAGTTATCGATGCCCTCATCACGTAGCATGTGAATTATCCTTTTGACGGTGGGTTTGCCTAGGCTCTCTTTATGAATTATGATGTCGTAGATTTCCTCGCCTATCTTAATAAAGTCTAACTTGTATAGGTCGGCTGCCCATCTTATCGCTACGCCAACGTCTGCTCGTCCTTGAGCGACTGCGGCAGCAACCGCGGTGTGCGTCCTCACCTCATTCCAGTAGCCCCGGATTCTCTTCCTTAGCTCGCTGAAGCTTAGTCCTTTTTTTGATGCGATCTCCTTCAGCTTAATATCAATTAACGTCCTCGTTCCTGATCCCTTATTCCTGTTTATGAAGAGTACATCGTCCCTTAGTAGATCCTCGAATCCCTTGATTCGCTTGGGGTTGCCCTTAGCTACGACCAGCCCTATTTCTCTTCCCCACCCGCGAATTAACCGTACCTTACTCTCGAGACCTAATTTCCTGATCACTGGTGCATTGTATTCTCCACTCTCAGCGTCGAGTATGTGTGTGCCCCCGAGGTCGGCTTCACCTCTCCCTACGGCTAGTATTCCCCCCATCGACCCGGCCCGAAGCACTTTCGCTTCGCCTCCCTCACCAACCGCTGAGTAGGTTAGGGTTTCCATGAGGTAGTCATGGCTCCCTATCACGACCAGTGCCGGGGG
>WAOL01000007.1 GCA_015521295.1 Desulfurococcales archaeon | reverse complement strand
GGAATGCTCTGCACTCATGCTAACGGACTTATCTAGGAATAACGTGACGTTACTGGGTCCCAGTTCGTCCACCGCGTCCTTGACAAGTTTAATGGCATTCATAATCGATGGTGTTGAGAAGTTCCTGATCTTCATGCTTCTTAAATCCCTCACTATGCCGTCATCGCATAGGTAAAGCGTTAATCCCTCAATGGCCGCAGCCACCGTCAATAGTACGTTGTACCCGTCAATGATCAAGTGACGTCCTCGAATCTCGCTAACTGTCTTTTCTCGAATGGAGGTAACGTCGTTATCGCTGTGTATGCATCGGTAAAGCAGCATCCTCTCTTCCTTAGTCAATAAATACCTTGACGTAACTAGATTTAACGCGCCTCTTGACTTGTATCCTCGGTTGAGCAGGTATTTATAATCAATTAGTGCTTCAAGTAGCTCTCGACGTAGGTGCTTTTCAGGATCTTTTGTCATGCTGTCTTACCTGTCATTGTCGTTAACTGTCTTCGTAGGGCATCACGTATGTTCTCTAGTAGTTTCTGGGTTGCTGGCTTAGGTATGAACCCCGAAGCGTGAGTTGGTTTGCCGCCTCCTCTCCCACCAAGTTCCTTGACGATCGCCCGTAGCAACATGTTAACCGGTGCTCTCCCTGCTGCGTGCTCCCCCGCCGCACACTCAATGCGTGTACCGCTTTCTGTGGGTACTAAGATGAAAGCTATGAAGTTCTTTTCTTCTTTGCTTACCCGCAGTAATAGTTCACTGGTGATCTCTTTATCCTCTATTTCTAGCTTAATGATGGAGAACCTTATGCCGTTAATTTCCTCAGAATCACGTAATACTTTTTCATGCATGTACTCTAGGTACTCCTTCCTATATTTAGTTAGGAGGCTGCGCAGCCTGCTTAAGTCCTCAATTACAGCCTTAGCCTTCTGTAGGGCGTCCCCTCCTAGGATTCGTGAGACCTCCGCAATCCTACCTTCCAGTTCCCTAGCGTGAATAGCAACGTTGGTTCCGGCTACGTACTCTAACCTGACGACGCCGTCAGCTATTCTATCGACATTAACAATCTTTATTGCGCCTACTTCCCGCGTGTTCGTTACGTGAGTTCCAAAGCACGCTTCAGCGTCTAAGCCCTCGATCTCGACGACCCTTATGGTTGGTTCAAGAACGACTCCACCCTCGTATAGTCTGAATCCGTACTTAGCTTCGGCCTCGTACTTATTCATGTACGCGGTGTTAACCCGTAGTCCTTCATTAATGATCTCATTAGCTAGATCCTCTATTTTATGGATCTCCTCCTCAGTCAAGGGTTTGTAGTGAGTTATGTCCAGCCTAGCCCTATCCAAGCTTTTCTCCGCGCCTGCCTGCCATACGTGCTCTCCGAGTACCCTACGGCATACACCGAGAATGATGTGTGTTGCTGTGTGGTGCCTCATTAACGTGAACCTGTGGTGCCAGTCTATTACGCCATGAACCTTTAGTCCTTTCACGTCTGACGATACGGGTTTCTCAAGAACGTGAACAACTACGCTACCTATCTTCTGAACATCAACCACGCGGAACTTACCAATGCTCCCTATTTCTAGGTAGCCCGTATCTGGGGCTTGACCACCACCTTCAGGGTAGAAGGCTGTCCTGTCTAGTACTACGTACCTGTCCTTAGCGAATAGTATTTGCCCGTGAAACTCCCTTAGGTAAGGATCTTTGTGGAACAATAGCTCCGTAGGCTTCAATGGCTTGACCCTCTCAACGATTTCTGACGGTAACTTACTGACCTTGCCCTTCTTTATGGGTGCTTTCCCGTGCTTTGCTGCAACTATGGCGTAGAAGTTGGACGGTACCTTAACATCCACGCCTAGGCGGGACGCTATCTCCACCACGAGGTCGGGCGGGATGCCGTGACTATCGTATAGCTTTACTAACTCATCAGTGCTTAAACCAGGACCACCTTTCTTCAGGTACCTGCGGACAAGTTGCGGTGCTTTCTTTACGGTGTCCATGAATTTCCTTAATTCGTACTTAGTTACGTCATGAATGTAGTCCATTCTCTCAGAAATCTGCGGGAATGTTTGTTTCCAGTATGCTGATTGCAGTTGGAAGAGTTCGCTGATGGTGTCGTCGTTCAGCATGTCAAGCAGTGTTAATATCCTGAATATTCTCCTGAGTACTAGCCTTGCTAGGTAGCCTTCACCCGTGTTTGATGGGACTATCCCATCTGAGAGCATTAATGCGGATGTCCTGACGTGGTCGAGTAATGCCAGAACCATTATCTCTCTGTCGAGGTACTTCCCTATCTCCTCCTCACTCAAACCTAGTTCCTTAGCGACATTGCGCTTCAAGATAGCGTACTTCTCCGGGTCCTTAGGATTGAGCTTACCTACGTATTTTATCGCGCTATAAAGTACCTTTTCTGGGGGTTCCTGCACGTTCAGCGCCTTATGGTACTTATGCACGAGGTCACCGTAGATGGCGTGGAAAGCTGTGGGGACGCGCTGCGTGAACCATGCTATCCTTTCTATACCATACCCAGTATCTACGACCTTTATCGGCATCTCGCGGTATGATCCATCATGTTCCTCGTACATCATGAACACCAAGGTTGCTAGTTCCAGCCCGCCCACCGCCACTTCGAATGAGGGACCAGCGTTTCCTCCGCCTTCCCACCATGATTCCTTGAATACTAACTCGCTTTCCGGGATACCTATCTCTTTTGTGAAGAACTCGCGAGCAAGCTCCACAGTTTCGTCCGAGAAATATACCTTCTTGTTCTCGTAGTTGAAGGCGTGATGACCTCCCATTATGAAGCTCGTTAAGTGCCTGCCAAAGGTGAAGCCCACACTATCTAAGTCCTCTAGCCTTATGCATGGCTGCGCTATTACTAAGGGGTTAGCTGGCGGAGGGACTATGCCGGACGTCACGTGCGGCTGGAACACGACTATGGAAGCAATCGTGAGATACAGGTCGTCCCTCCACCTAGCAACGACGGGGTATGGCTCTATTACCTCGTGACCATTTCTCTCAAAGAACTTTAGGAATTTCTGTCTAGCTTCCTCGACACTCAAGGGTGGAGATCCTATCTTGAGGTTGAAGAAATAGTAGTCGCTGCAGGGTGCATCCCCACAGTCAGGTCTCTCGTTGAGAGACCAGAAAAATTCCCCGCAGATCGGGCATTTCTGTCTGATGTACCCGCGTTCACGGAACATCTTAACCCTGTAAATAGATGGGTCTACCTTCACGATCCTCCCCTCGCTCTGGAAATACCTTAGCTAAGACTTAATAATGATTAGGTGCCGCAACACAGAATGTGAATTTGTAACCCTAGGATCGTTTTGAGAAAAAGCAAAGCACATGAAGGTAAATTGAGGTTGAATAGGTCTTTGTTTCTTGTTTAGCCGAATAGTGATGATATGCCTTCAGCGATTTCCTCTTCGCTAACTTCCTTCTCTTCTTCCTCCTCTTCCTCTTCCTTCTTCTCCTCGACAGGTGCACCAACAGCCGCCGGTGCGGCAGGGGCTACTTGTACACTAACCTCAATGCCAAGGTCAGGCGCTTTCTGCTGTAACTGTAGTGCGAGGGCTAGAGCCTTAGCCATTGCTCTCCTGAACACCTCAGCTGCAGTTTCGGGCGTTATGAAGCCAGCCTCTCCAGCTAAGACAGCGGCGCGGCGGTAAGCCCTAGCTATGATCTCCGGCAGTATATCATGTAACGGTAGCGCAGCCTCTATCGCAACTTCCTTCACTATGCTTACAGCGCGCAGTAAGTCGTCTCTGAAGGCATCCACATCCACCTTGAGCTGCTCCGCAGGTATTACGTTCCCATCCTCCCACACTACCCTAGGCTTTAGCTTGACGACTACTGGCTTGATATCGAGTTTCCTAAGCAATGACGCGAGCTCGGGTGATATTTCATCCCCTGCTGACGCTACCTTAGTCTCCTTAGCTATCCAGATAACACCCTCCCTTACCTGCGTCCTTATTCGGAGTTTGCCGAACACTGAAAGCATTGGTCCAGGCGGTATTCCAGTGGGTCCTTCAGGTACGTATATGTCATCGGTCGCTATGTCTCCTGGCTTAGCGTACTTGGGTGCTACTAGCTTGTCCAGTAGTAGTGCGAGCTCGTACGGATTCATGTTCGTGAACATGAAGGCATTAGTACCGACGAGGTACTTCTCGAGTTCATCGACGTTCGGTATACCCTCCTCGCGTGCGGCTCTAAGAAATATGCTGTTCTTGTATACCTTAATAAAGCCGTATTTAGAGAGTTCCTGTTTTATCTTCTTGTACTGAGGTGTTGGGACACCGTCTAGGCTTATTATCGCTACGCACCTATACTTGCGAAGTAAATCACGTATTTCCTGAACTATCTGCTGCTTCCTCAGAATTGCTGGTCTTACCTTCTCCTTAGTAACCCTCTTAGACTCCTCCAGTTTCCGTAGCACCTTAAGCAGCTGGGCCTTGGTCTTCCCTTTCATTGCATGAACACCTCCACTGGCGGCCCCATAGTTGTCTTGACGTAAACACGGGTTGAGGTCTCGAAGGGTCTCTTAAACTTGGTTTTTATATGTTCTATCACTGCCATCGCGTTTTCAGCTAGGTCTTCGGGAGACATGTCCTCAGTACCTATTTTACAACCCACCCATGCCTGCTCCTTGTTCCTCAGCCTTATGCTATTAGTGTACCTCTTGATGAAGATATTTATGTCTGCATTTATCGGCACGGGAATCGGGGCTTTTCCTCTGGGACCTAACACCGGACCTATTATCCTACCCATTTGAGCCATTAGGTCAGCACGTACTAACACCCAATCATATTTTCGTCCTAACTTCTTCAGTTCCCTCTTACTCATGGACTTAACTTCGTCACCGCTTAGCGCGTCTACGCCGACCTCCTTAGCCTTAAGTAGCATGTCTCCAGCGGCGATGACTAGGATCTTCGGTGTCTTGCCTGTGCCCTTTGGTAAGACTACGTTGTCTCTGAACTTTACCTCTGGGTCTTTGGGGTTGACTCCCTTAAACACCACTTGGAGTTCAACGGACTGCTTGAAGTTCCTACCTTTACCTAGCTCTATTGCCTTCCTTATGGCGTCAGCCAACACTTCCTTCGTAAGCGGCATCCTTCTCACCTACCCTTTCTCCATTCTTCCTCATATTTAAGCAATAGGTCGTCATACTTACCATCTTCTACCTCCTTCACTACCTCCTTTGGTTCCTTACCCTCCACGGTTAGCCCTATGGTCGCGGCGGTCGATAACACTGTCTTAACCGCCTTCTTTAGCGTTTTAGCTGTGAGGTCATTCTTCTTCATTAACGTAACCTTTACGACATCCTCTAGGCTTACGTCCCCGATCTTGTTATGAGCGGGATCTCCTGAGGGTTTATCCACGCCCGCTACCTTTAAGAGGAGCGCTGACGTTGGCGGAGATTTCACCTCTATCCTGTATTCCTTAGTGTCGGTATTCACGTAAACATTAACAGTTACCTCCATACCCTTGAAGTCCTTAGTCAACTCATTTATCTTGTTTATGACTTCATCTACGTTGAGTCCGTACTGTGTCAGGGAAGGTCCGAGCGGGGGTGCAGGCGTTGCTTCCCCTCCTTTTATTCTTGCCCTAACCGTTTTCCACGGCATATTACATCACTTCCTTACCGGTTTTACAAAATCTCCTGGGACAGTCATCTCAGCCTTAAACGAGGTCTCAAGCATGTCGAGCTTAACAATGTTCTTCTGAACATCAACGGATATTACCTTACCGCGCTGCCCCTTGAGCGGACCTGAGATTATCTCGACTATATCTCCGGGCTTTATCTCCTCAATGGGTGACCTGACCTTAATCAACTTCTCAACTTCCTCACGAGTTAGTGAACCCATTGCACGTCCCTTGACGTGCTTGATGTCCCTTGCTAGTTGATGCACTACATGGAGCCCTACGGTCTCGATTACTATGTAACCGTGTATTTCGGGCGGGACTATTATCGAGTACAGTCCCTTGGCGTTACTACCCTTAGCTATTGACTCAAGCATCATAGCTACGTTCATCTCCTGCCTGGCCGTAGTCCTCAGCACCACGTACTTAGGTGGCCTTGCCGCAGCCTCTCTCGTCCCTGGCGATTCACCCATGCCCTATCCCCTGAACCACCGTGAGTATCGTGTACACCACGAAGCCTATACCTCCAACTAGAAATAAGCCACCGAAGGTTATCTTTAGGAGTAACTTATACTCGTCTGGCTCGGGCTTCTCCGAGATCGCCAGTATCTTCTTCCACGTAGCGAAGAGCTCCTCTAGCCGCATTACCCCCACCAGCCTAAAACCTACTGACTGAGTAGCTTATTAAGTATTTCATCAGGGTCATACGGAGATAAATCATCATATCCCTGCCCCACACCAACGTACATTATGGGTTTATTTATGGATAGAATTATGCTTAAGGCGGAACCACCTCTAGCATCAGCATCAAGCTTCGTTAGGATCACTGCGTCCACACCTATCGCGTTATCAAACCACCTTGCCTGTTGCACAGCGTCGTTGCCTGTCAATGCGTCAAGAATAAGTATCTTTAGGTGAGGCTTGACGACGCGGACTATTTTGCGTAGTTCCTCCATAAGGTTCCTGTCCGTGTGCATTCTCCCAGCAGTATCTATGAGGACAGCATCAAGCTTAGAGCTCATTGCATGCAACACACCATCTTTAGCCACGGCTGCCGGGTCCGCTCCATACTTACCCCTTATGAAGGGTAAACCCAGCCTTTCTGCGTGTAGTCTCAACTGCTCTTGAGCCCCTGCCCTAAAGGTATCAGCAGCTACGATGACCGGTATTAATCCGTGTTTCTTTAATTTATGGGCTATCTTAGCTATCGTAGTAGTCTTTCCAACGCCGTTTACTCCGACGAACACAATTATATATGGCTTAGGTCCGTCCTTAACAACGTCAACAATGTCCTTACCGAAGATCCCTTGGCTGAGATACTTCCTTATTGCTTCCTTAATTTTCTCCTGCACTAAGCGTTCGGCACCACCAAACCTGCCGACTCGTAAACCAACGAGTTCGTGCTTAAGGATTTCCTTAAGCTTCTCCACAGCCTCTACCGCGACATCACCCTCAAGTAACGTAAGCTCAAAGTCAGAGAATATTTCCTCGAATTCCTCCTCAGTTAATTCTTTCTTTGCAACTACTTCGCTTAGTTTCTTCGTGAAACCCTCGAAGGCCTTCCTTAGGTTTTTGAACATCCCGCTAACCCCTTAGTGTGGGCTTCTCACGTAATTAAATATGCTTCGTGCATTGAAAGTACACACTATGAATACCATTACCGTTCCTCACACAATGTTAAAAGCCTGGGTTAAGGTCATCCAGCCTTCTGAGCCCGTGCCTGGGCCTGCGCTATGGCTGCGTTAACAGCGCTTTGCAACTGCTTATACATGGTTACTACGCGGTCAAGCTCCTCCTGTAACCTCTTAATCACGTCTCTAAGCTCCTTCTCCTTGAGTGACAGCACCTCCATCGCCTTCTCCAGATCTAACTCCGCGAAGTACTCCATTCCTAAGTGAGTTAACACCCTCTCCTTAGTTACTGGGGTAACCTTAATCATTATGTGTCCCCTACTATCTGCAGGCATGAATAGCTCACTCACGTGCTCCTTACGCAGTTCGGATAACGCGTTAGTACTTGCCTTTATCTCCTCTATTTCAGCCGCGACCTGGTCTATCTGTGTCTGTATAGCCTCTATGTATCGCCTTAACTCAGCTAGCCTAGCAATAGCTTCATTAATGCTTATGGCTTGCGCTGGCGCGTTACTCAATCTCCCATCCCCTCAGCGTGGCCAGGTCACGAATGTACTTGTACTTTGACTTCTCAGGCGGTATCTCGTATACTTCTAGGATCTTAATGTGGGCTCTCTTTAATTTATGCTTGCTTCCGAGGTCTGAATATACTTTTTCTATGGCGTCCTCCTTCTTGACTGCCCTAACGTCTATTGTAAAGGGTTGCCACTCACGTAGCTTGTCTGGACTGAAGAGCGCCACACCCTTTACCCTGAAGACCTTTACCTTTACCATCCATTTTCACCTCATATTTAGGGCTTTCATGATTCTCATTATTTCAGGGCCTGTTGTCT
>WAOL01000006.1 GCA_015521295.1 Desulfurococcales archaeon | reverse complement strand
TCCTTAAGAGCATCCTTAACCCCGCGTCCATAATGCATCACGATCCCCATTACCTCCTGGCGATGGAGACGCGTGAGCCCCAACGCTACCTGGGGATCATGGAGGCGATAGCCCGCGGCAGGAGGCGTGCTGGGGAAATAGCCTTGTACCTGGGGTTGCCGGTGAACGTAGTTTCAAAGTACCTTTACGTACTCGAGAACGCGTTAGGACTAATCGTTAAGGAGTACCCACTAGGGTTTGAGGGGAAGAAGCGCTACGGACTATACGACATAACGGACAACTACTTCAGGTTCTGGCTAAGGGAAATATACCCGAGGCTAGGGGATCCCTCCCTAAGCACCGAACACTACCTAAGGAAAGTAATGAAGAGAATAGACGACTACGCGTCAAGAGCATGGGAGCAGATAGCGAGGGAACACATGAATCTACTCCTCCATGAAGGGAAGGTAAGCTACACTAGGGCAGGTAAGTGGTGGTACAGGGGAGAGGAGATAGATCTCATAGCCATAAACGAGGAAGAGAAGACAGCGTACTTCATAGAGTGCAAGTGGTCCGAGAAAACCCCCGTAAGGAGGCACGTTGAGAGGCTCAAGAAGAAAGCCAGCAGAACGCCCTGGAGGAACTGGAGGCACGAGTACATAATCTACACCGCGGGTGACGAGGTGGTCGAAGAGGAGGGCGTCAAGACATACACGTTGGAGGACGTGGAAAACCTGATGGAGAAATACGCACCGAGAATCAGCATTACTGAACTACTGAACTAACCTTAATTCCCTAGCTCAGCATGCGGTTCGTGGAAGTTTCCTTACGTTCGAAACCCTCGTTGCCTCCCTTTCTATACATTTCTATACATTGGCTTTAACAAATACAGACACACATTAACCACGGTGTTAAGTATGGGTGCTTCGTTGAAGCAGGTGGTGGGTATAGTTGTTGCGTTGGCCATCGTGGCGGCCTTGATGGCTGTGATGAATCCCCTGGGGAGGGGTGGTGTGGGGCCTGTTGAGGGTAAGGAGGTAGCGTTGCCGCAACTGACGAGTTCGGTGAATGAGTTCACGGTGGATATTCTCAAGTTGGTGAATCGTGGGGAGGGGAACTTCGTTATCTCGCCGATGAATCTTTACGTAGCCCTCCTCCTGCTGTATGAGGGGACGGGCTCCGGGACGGCTAAGCAGGTTGCTGAGGCCCTCCACCTCCCTCCGGGCTCCAGTGCCTGTAAAGCGTATGAGGAGCTCGTAAGCAAACTACCCGTAGGTAGTGAGGGTGACGCTAAGCTCTTCATCGCTAACGGCGTATGGCTCAGGAAGGACTTCCCTTTCAGGGAGGGGTATGTCTCGAGGGTTGAGGAATGCTTTAACGCTACCGTGAAGCAGTTCTCGAGCGTTAAGGGCCTCAGTGACGAGATTAACTCGTGGGTCGCGGGGAAAACCAACGGGATGATCAGGAAGTTAGTGGGTGAACTCACGCGGGAGACTGAAGCAGTGCTGGTCTCAGCCCTATACTTCAAGGGGCTATGGGTTAAGGAATTCGAGTACATGGGGAAGCTAACGTTCCACGCACCCTCAGGCGATGTTGAGGCGGACTTCATGAAGGTAACGCAGGAACTCAGGGTAGTTAAGAACGGGGATTACGTCGCGGTGGAAATACCGTACAGGAACACCTCCATCGCGACGCTCATAATAATGCCTGAGAACCTCAAGGAATTCGTCGAGAACCTAACGTACCCCCAACTAAATAGCATAATGCAGGCAGTGATGAAGGTGGAACTCAAGGAGGTGGAGGTAATCATGCCTAAGTTCTACGTAAAGAGCGAGTACGACATGATAGACACCCTAAAAACCCTGGGCATTAAGGACGTCTTCGGCAGCAACGCGGACTTCTCTAAAATGGCTCACGTAGGGAAAGGCATGCTCAGGGTAAGTCAGGTAATCCACGCAGCAGCAATAAACGTCACCGAGAAAGGCACTGAAGCATCAGCAGCAACCGCCGTAACCATAGTCCTAACGGCGGTGCCAAGCAACATGCAGGAAATCATAAGGATAGACAGGCCCTTCCTATACTTCCTAATCGACACCTCAACAGGGACAATACTATTCGCAGGAGAAACCTACAACCCAACAACGTAAAACGTGTTTTCCATTCTGACACGTTCCTTGATGAGGACCCTTACCGGCGGGGTCCCCAGCATCAAGCCTATGCAGAGTGTGACGGGTTTCCCCGAATTCAGGGCTTTAACTGTATCCAATAATTCCTTGCCCCGGATAATGCTTTCATCGCTCTTCACGGCTCTCCCTGACCACAGCAACGATTTCCTCAGGTGGAATCTTCCTTAGTATTTCTTGGGCCTTCTCCAACGCAGCCTCAATTTCCTCCTCTTCCCTCCTTGCGAATCTCCTCAATTAAAGCCCTCCTAATTACCTCGCTAATAGGCAGCCCTATATTTCTTGAGCTTCTCGTAGAGCTCCTCCTAACCTTAGCTGATACCGTAACCCGCTCAAGTAAGACACCAAGCAATTAGAAGTCACTACAGACTTGAAAACCTCCCTGTAGTGAGTTGATGGCACTCACTAGTGCTGTCACTCTAGGTTAGCCCTTGCTTAAGTATGCTCCTTATTTCCTCTAGCCTTATGATCCTCACGCCGTACTTTGGAGCTACATTCAGTATGTCTTCGTCCTCACTTGCGAGCGGGGCCTTTAATGAAGTTGCTAGTGAAATGTAGGAGGCATCATAGAATGTGATGTTGTTTTCAATAGCTATCTTCATGGTCTCCTCTATGTTGAGGTCCCCTACCCTGTATAGGATCGCGTGTTTTGCTAGCATTTTAGCTGCTGTGCATGCGGCTAGCGCTTCGTCTCTGCTCATCATGTTCAGCTTAGCATGTCCTTTCCAAAACGCGTTACAGGCCTCGTACACTGTTAGGTCGAGCAACGCTATCTTAGTTTTCTTGAATGCTTTAACAAGCCCTCCCCCGAACGATAGCACGAGCGGAACATACGCGCTGGCATCAATAACGTAAGCCATTCCCGCCCTTACCTCTCCCTGCGTTCTTCATCAACGATCCTAGCTAGTCGATACGGGTCTACGCGGTGCTCCAACCTTTCCCTCAGGGACTCAAGCAGTTTTTCGAGTTTTTCCTCCTCTAGCTTCTCGACCTCCTCTATCAGCTTCTTCCTAACAATACTAGCAATATCCACTCCGTACTCCTCCAGTTTTTCTTTAACCCATCTTGGAACCCTAACGCTTATCACGACGCTCAACACTCGTCCTCCGTTTACAAGTTGTATACGTTCACCTAAAAACACTACCTTTCAAAAACACTGTTGCGACGTGGGGAGTGAAGCGCGGGAAAGCGCCGTATCTAACCTTCCTGAGCCTGCGTAAGCTTTGATGTTATGGTTAGTTTCGCTTGGAAACCCTACTAAGACTCGCACAGCATTATTCTCCGCTTTAGTAATTATAGGTGAATAGTGAGGAGAGAAGCGGTGTTTTAGGCTCCGATACGTGCTTAGGTCGCCTTAATCGTTGTTGAGACTTCTGTCCCGTCATTCGCTATCAGCGTTATCTTGTAGGTATACCCTATGTGGAGGGTTAGGTCGCTTGGGTTTACCGTGACCTCACTCACGTTTCCCGGACTCACCTGTACTGGGTTTGAGTATATTTGCATGTACACGTGTCCTGCAGGGTCTATCACGTACGCTCTCGCGATGCTCACGATCTTTGAGCCGTCGTTCCTGACCATTACCGTGCAGGAGTTTAGTGTTACGTTGCACCACCCTTTCTCGATGGTTAGTATGGTTGAGGGCCCTATCGTCCCGCTTAGCCTGCTCTCCACCCACCCGGTGGCGAAGGCATAGATAATTATGCCTACGGAAACTGCTATCAGTATGAGCAGTACTACGGAGATTATCGAGGATACCCCTGACCTACTGACTGCCCTCACCTTTACCCCTCACTTCCTCAATGTTTTTGTTTTCATGTAATTTACGCTTGATGGGTGGTGGCACACGTCGACACGTTAAGGGCTTTGGGGCTCAGGACTGACTGGGGCCTATGGCCTGACTACCTAGCTCCATGAACCGCGCCCAAGGAGGGGATCTCCCTGAAAGTCAGGGTCGACGGGTACGTGGCGGTCACGCCACGCTTCGATAGAGCCTCATGCAGGTCGGGGATGGAGCGAGGGAAGCAATGCGAGCTAGTTCTGAACCCCACCTACGCGTTAGGGGCTTACGTTAAGG
>WAOL01000005.1 GCA_015521295.1 Desulfurococcales archaeon | reverse complement strand
CGTTAAGGTAGTCCCTAGGTTGTAGTAGCACCCACACGGGCAGGGATGCCGCTATTATGATGTAAATCAGTAGTATTATCATCCAGTTATGCATGTCAGTTAAGAACGTTATGCTCTTGAAGTAACTGGCGTTAATAGTAGCGTACCATATTGTTAGGAATATTAAGATAACGCCTATTACTGTCCCTATCTTGAACCCGTGGCGCACCTTATACAGTATCGGGCCTATGATTACCGCTATGCCTATGAAGACCAGGGAGGCGAAGCCGGCCGCCGGAACCCCTGAGAAGAGTGCTGAGATAACAAAGCCAAAGGCAGCAACTACTAATAGTAGAGCGAACCATATGTAGGCGTTGAAGACATAGAAGGACCTTCTGCTCATTAACCTGCCGCAGATCCACCCGATGCTCTTGCCATCGTATCTTACCGAAACCATTAATGCTAGGTAATCGTGGACGACACCGATGAAGACGTTGCCGAACCATATCCAGAGGAGGCAGGGTAGCCAGCCCCAGCCTAGAGCGATTGCTGGGCCGACGATGGGTCCTGCTCCAGCAATGCTGGCGAAGTGGTGTCCGTAGAGCACGACCTTGTTGGCTGGTACGTAGTCTACGCCGTCATATAGTTTATGTGCTGGTGTCTCTCTTTTTGCGTCCGCCCTAACTACCTTCTTCTCTAGGTACTTACCGTGGGTGAAGTAGAATATTGCATAGATTATTAGAGCCAATACTATCGCTATGCCTGCCAAGAACTCCATGGAGACACCTCAAATAATGTTGATGAGGGTAATAAAATAAGTCTTACTACAGGCATTAGTAAGGGAGTATGTTATTTGGATTACTTAAATAGTTTAACAAATAATAATTAATTTCAGCCACCTCAAAGAATCATTAGATTAATTGGTAATGCTTTCATGTTTTGGGGACTAACGCTTCTATCGTAATGTACGCATAATTAACCCTATTAAACTAACAAAACTTAATCTCGAGCACCTACCAACTTTCCGAGAAACATGCCTAAGTTAAGGGACGGCATCTCCCTACTATGTGAGGGTGCTAACGGCACGTCTAATACATCATCTGGCCTAGCAATGTTAACGAAGTTTGACGTTACTTCCCAGGAGTAGCGTGGAGTGCCTGAGAGATATGCCCTTAACTTACTGCCGTTGAACACCATTGCTTTGCCGGGCGCGACCACTACAATCGCGTTAACTAGGTTTTCGAGACCAGCTACAGGGGTTAGTGCGTTGTTGAAGGACTCAACTATCAGCACGTCTGCGCTATCCCTTAATGCCATCGCGGCGGCCAGCACGTGCGTGCCTACTTCTGGCGACATTAGCCTAGTGATTAACCACCTTGAACTAACTTTTGTTGATGGTCGCATTATGCTGAGTAACGGCTTCAAGGAGGTCTTAAGGGTTCTCGGTAATCTGTCTATTACTTCGGGGACGACGTAGTAGGTCCTGCCATGTATTGAGAGTCTAGCAACCACTACCTGATTCTGCAGGCTCTCAACGACGTTCAGGTAAGCTGATGCTGAAGGGAATGATGTCGGGTCTGGTGGGGCGGTTAGGATGTCCACGGGGTTCTGGATATCTGGGTTACTTATCAGGCCTTCCTTAAGGTACTTAACGACATCGCCACCCACCAGCACGCCGAGCTTCATGGACTCCGCCAACGACCATGGCTGATACCATGCACTGTGAGCGGCTATGGGCTTCATGACGGCTACCTTCAAGCCCTCGTCGCGCAACGCCCTAGACAGCATTAAGGTGAACGTAGTCTTCCCTGAATCATGCGGCAACAAGCCGGTCACGAGTATCATTGTCTCCCCCATGTCCCCACCATGATTATGGGGGTGTCAGGGGTGAAGTAGTTTTACCTTGAGTACACACTGTGTTCTAAGTTGCGTTATTAGCTAGTAAGGCGGAATTACTTTACTTAAAACTTAAAAATGTGTAAGGCACTGAGGGACCTGCCTTAGCATTACTTAGTATCTTGGTTGCTGATATCCGTAAGGCTGGGCTGGTTGGGGCTGTGCTACATATCCCTGAACAGGCACTACGTGCACTCTCACTCTTAGGAAGTTCAGTACTGCCGCGCCTATTAGAAGCATTATGCCTAGGAATATCATTCCCCCGCCGAGGGCTAGCCCTGCTTGTGCCGTGCCGTAGGGTGCTGCGGCAAGGTAGCTTGATGCTGTTGAGCCTAACCCTGCTAACCCTCCCATAAGGGCTAGGGCGCCTATGCCGAACGCACCTATGGCGGCAAGTATCGTTAGTGCTAAGCCTATTGTTATTAATATGGACTTACTTTTCTTTAACTCTAAATATTGACCGTTAGCCGCGATTATCACAGCTCTATCGACCGGCATATCTAGCTTTGTTCTCAGGAAATTCAGGACTGCTATATATATAAGCGACATTATGAGGCCCGCGATGCCACTCACCATTATCTGGGTTGTCCCGTATGTCCCCATGTGCATAGCTCCTAAGCCTATCATAGCTACGGATCCTATGGCGCCAAGGATCGCTAGGGCTAGTGCCAGCGTTAGCCATATACTACTCTTCTTCCTCACCTCAACAACCCCGTAGGGACCGCTAAAGACCGCGTAGTCAACATTCATATCACCTTTCTTCCTCAGGTGATTGAGTATGAATACATAAAGTAGCATCACTATAGCTCCTAGGATGCCAGCACCAGCCAACTCTATACTTCGTTGAGCAAGCATTACAGTCGTGCCAAGTATTCCTATGACACCTAGTACGGTAAATACCATGGCGACGGTTATTATTATCGAACGCTTCTCCGAGAGCACAACCTGCCTTCCAGACGTATCTATTACTACATATTCTGCCAAGTGTTTTAACCTCTTACAGTTATACTGTTTTTCAGCTTTTAAACTTGTCTTCTAAACATTAAGGCTACAGCGTCCTCACTCACTCACGAAACTCCTCCAGCAAATCAAGCGCTACTAGCACATACAGCGCTGTTCCCAACCAAAGTACATCTTCATCAACGTCGAATTTAGGGTGATGGTGAGGATGTACTATGCCTTTAGTCTCGTTTCTAACACCAAGCACTGCGAAAGCTGCAGGCGCCTTCCTGCCGTAGAAGGCGAAGTCCTCCGCACCCATCGTTGGCTCACCCTCAACGACCTTAGTTAACTTACCCGCAACCCTCCTGACAATGTTGGTGACCCTGACATCATTAACTGTTGGGGGCACGTACTCCTCTGAGAGCTCGAACTTGCCCTCACACCCCCATGCCTCGGCGTAGTGCTTGACTATTGACTTTACCCTCTTTATTATCTTATTCCTCAACCCCTCATCGAAGGTTCTTATGGTGCCAGCCAGCGTGACTTCCTCGGGGATCACGTTGAACGTCGTTCCTCCTTTAATCATGGTCACGCTGATCACTACTGGTTGCAGGGCTGGCACTTCCCTAGACACTATCCTATGAAGCGCGTTCACGATGTCACATGCCGGAGGTATCGGGTCCACCGCCTCATGCGGCTGCGCGCCATGGCCGCCCATACCCTTCACCTTGATGGTGAAGGCGTCCGCGCCAGCCATCATGGGTCCTTCCTTAATTCCTACGACGCCTGCGGGCAGCATGGACCACACGTGAATGCCGAAGAATGCTTTCACGTCGTCCAGCGCGCCTGACTCCACCATTGCCTTAGCTCCTAGACCTCCTTCCTCGGCTGGCTGGAAGATGAGCTTCACGGTGCCGTTGATCTTCTCCCGCACCTTAGCGAGCACTTTAGCGGCGCCAAGCAACATAGCTGTATGCGCGTCATGCCCGCAGGCATGCATCTTCCCCGGCACTCGCGACCTGTACGGGACATCGTTCTCCTCCTGGATCGGGAGGGCATCCATGTCCGCACGGATACCGACCACGGGCCCCTCGCCGGGACCCTTGAGAACGCCGATCACGCCCGTCTCGGCAACACGGATGACCTCGATCCCAAGTCCTCTGAGTTCGCGCTCCACGATGGAGGAGGTTCTCCTCTCCTCCCACTTGAGCTCTGGGTGCATGTGGAAGTCGCGCCTCATCCTAATGATGTACTCAGATAAGCTACGTGAGTACTTCAGAACCTCATCCACTGAACTCAAGATCAGCACCCCAAACTTATTGGGGGGACGAGAATTTTAACCTACCACACAACGCAGTGATGGTTCGGAAGCAATGGCTGTCAAGGAAGTTAAGCTTGTGGCGCTCGACCTTGACGGCACGTTATGGGACTGCGAGGACATATCCTTGCTTACCCCTCCATTCCGGAGGGTTAGGGAGGGCGTGATAGTTGACTCGAAGGGCAGGGAGGTGAGGGTTAGGGAGGGTGTCGAGGACTTCCTTAAGTGGTGCGTGGCTAAGGGACTCATACTAGTTACGCTGAGCTGGAACGACCCAAGGAAGGCTTTGGAGGCTTTGAGAGCGCTGGGTCTGCTCAAATACTTCCGCTACCACGCGATCGAGTATCACCCAAGGAAGTATGAGATGCTCCTGAAGTTACTCAGGAGATTGCGGGACGAAGGAATTAACGTGGGTCCTGAGGAAGTGGTTTACGTGGATGACCGCGGCATACACGTCGATGACATTATCAAGCATATTGGGCCCGTCAAGTTCCTCCACTTCGGCGTTGACGTGAGGGACTTCCATGAACTAAGGAAGGTGCTTGAGGAACTCTTAATAATTAAGTTAAAGTGAGTTAAGGCAACATACTTAATGGCCGGATGAGGTGTACGCCAGCGCCTGAGGGGCTGCCGTCCGACGGGTAGGGATGAGGACGCCAGACCCCACTGACGGCAGTCATCTTTAGTCTGCTACTCCCTAACAGTGTTAATCCAGTATAATTTAATTGTGATTAACATGAAGCCCTCTTTATTGGGAAATCACGGGTGACGAGTTAAGACATAGTGTTAACGCGTCTGCACATATACG
>WAOL01000004.1 GCA_015521295.1 Desulfurococcales archaeon | reverse complement strand
ATAGTACCTGTGTGGTAGGTAAGTACTGTTCTGGGAGTATTCCCTATATTAGTGCACATGAATACGTTAACCAGTACTATCGGTAATTTCCGCTGAGCGAAGCTCATGTGCAAGTATCTAAAAGAAAGTTAAATTAAATTATTTACAGAACTACATGAATGTTTCAACACGTTAGTAATTACTCTAGGGGTCCTTGAAGAAAGAAGTATAGGGTGATCCTTAACATTAGTTGAAGCAGTAAATTACGTGCATTACAGCCCCGACACCTGGGATTCTCCTTGTAGGTAACTTGGATTGTTTCCCTACTTTTTCCTCAGCACCTCTACCTCTATGGTTTCCGCCTCGATGTCCTCGAGGTATGCTTCCCAGCCACCAACCGTCACTACGCCTTTAGGTGTTTTCACGTAAAGCCTGGTTACACCGTCCCCTAAGCTCCCTGCTTGTATCCTCTCGACGTCACCGATGATCACGACGTTCTTCCGTGTTTTGGTGTCTATTCCGTTGACCTTAACGCGTACCGCGTACCTCTTGTCGAACGCTATGTCTATATAGTCCGTAGCCCTTGGCAGGAACACGAAGCGCTTCCTCTCCCCTAACCTAGGTTCCTCCACCTGTAGAACCCTGCTGTAGTCTCTGAGGACGAAGAGGTAGTACTCTCCCAGTATATGTATCAAGAATTTATTCTCCGTAAAGAATCCTAAGGGAGCTGGGGGCTCCGGCTCCCACCACCTAGGCACTACCACTAATCTCCTGCGGTCAGCTATTAATACAGTTGGTCCCCTAATCACCTTCCTTCTCACCTCGCCAAAAATCTTCTCAGCTTCCCTGCACTCGTCATATAGTATGGCACATTTGGAGACCTCACGCGGTATGAGCTCTACTAATTCTCGGTACCTTCTTAGCGTGTGGCAGTAGCCTGCGAAGAGGAATTCGTATTTTGCTTCCTTAATGAGGTTCTCGGTTGCTGTGTCTATTGATAACATGCTCTCGAGCCTCACTATGTCCGCGACGGATTCGTTCCTCTCTCGGTACGCTGTGAATATACTGAGTATGCTTGAGTACGTGTTCTCCAGTTCCCTTACCTTCTGCTCAACGAGTTTCCTTAGCGATGTAGGTGGGTCGAGCGCGTAGTACCTCGCTGGGTGTCCTTCAGCAACCACCACTAATCCTCTGCGCTCAAGCCTTCTAACCACATCATATACTCTGGGCTGAGGTATGCCGGCCTTCTTCGCTAGCTCCGTGCTTGTCATTGAGCCGTACTTCAGTAAAGCAACGTATGCTTTAGCCTCATACGAGCTTAAGCCGAATTTCCTTAATTCTTTTTCTATGGATTCAATCACTCCCTACACCACCCTCGGGCTGAGCTTATTTTTGCTTCAAACCCTTAGGGACTCACTGTTAAAGCCATAAACTAATTCCCGTATCTGCTTAAAAGGTATTTGTTAGTTCTTAACAATATGTTAACACGCTATGGTGAAAATGAGAAACGTGAAAAGAGCTAGTCCTCTAATAAAGGAATGTAATTCATCCTGCCTCCGTGAGGGAAAAGAAGGTGTTTTAGTGTCCCAACATGTACAGGTGCACGAAGTTTATGTAGATACCGGCAACCGTTGCTGTGCCGATCACGCCAGCAACGTTGGGTCCCATGGCGTTCATTATTATGTAGTTTCCTGGGTCAACCCTGGATACCTCCCTCTGCACGACCCTAGCGGACATAGGTACCGCTGATACTCCGGCAGCCCCTATTGCTGGGTTGACCTTGCCTCTCGTTGCGAAGTACATTATCTCTCCGAACACCACGCCGCCGACTGTTGACGCCATGAACGCTATTAGTCCCCAGAGGAAGGTTAGCGCGAACATTTTCAGGAACTGAAAGGGCGTTATCCCCATAATCTTGGAGTAATAGTTAATCATGTCAACACTCATCGTGCCGCCCACTGTTACGGTGAGGAGTATTATGAGGATGTTCATTAACTCGTTAGCGGAGGTCTTGACTAGTCTCTCAAGCAACTCGGTGACACCAGACTCCTTCATGAGGTTACCTAGGGCGAGCATGCCAACTATGGGTATCGCTCTAGGTACGAGAAGGGCAGTAACTATGATTAGAAGCACTGGAAATATTAGTGCCTCAAGGTCGCTCACCTTTCGAGGAGGCTTCATTCTTACTGCCCTATGCTTCTTCGGGAGTAACCTGATTATTGGGGGCTGTATTATTGGGACTAAGGACATGTAGGTGTAGGCAGCTAATGCCACGGGTCCCAAGATCTCGGGTGCTAGCTTAACAGCCGTGTATATCGTTGTGGGGCCGTCAGCCCCTCCTATAATCCCTATGGTCGCTGACTCACCTAGGTTGAAACCCATGTACAACGCACCTATCATTGATACGAAAACACCTAGTTGTGCAGCGGCGCCTAGGATGAAGGTGTATGGCTGGGCCAGTAGAGGGCGGAAGTCTATCATAGCGCCTAAGCATAGGAATATAAGGAGAGGGACTATTTCAGTCTCTATAAGCAATTTATATATGATGAATAATGGGCCAGCCGCTTCGGAGCCTCCTCCGAAAATATTTCCGGGAGTCATTAGGTGCGCTCCGGGAACGTTAGCTAAGACCATGCCTACACCTATACCCGTGAGGAGGAGAGGTTCTATTCTCTTCCGCAACGCTAGGTAAACGAATAAGAAACCTATTCCCATGAACAGTACTCTCAGCGGCTCTTGAATCAGTAATATTAGCCCTGTTGATTCTAAGAATTGTATGAACGCTGTTACCAGATCCACTACTCCCACCTCACTCCATCACTACGAGTACGTCACCGGTGTTTACCGCGTCACCTGGCTTAACGCGAACCTCCTTTACGACACCATCTGCCTCAGCAAATATCTCTACTTCCATCTTCATTGACTCTATCGTGAGTACTACGTCTCCCTTCTTAACCCTGTCGCCGGGCTTGACGAGAACCTTGAGAACCTTCCCGGGTAGCTGAGCCATTATGGTTTTACCGCCCGCAGGTGCTGGAGCTGGTTTTGGAGCTTGAGTTACTGGCATAGGCAAGGGTTGGGCCTGTGCAGCCTCAGTTGGCGTAGCGCTTGTTGGTGTTGGTGCAGGCCTAGGCTCCGTCTCAGTTGTTGGTTGCATTACTGTTGACACTGTGGAGACCGTTACCTGCACTTCCTTACCGTTAATGAAGGCCTTAAATGTATTCTCGCCGATTCTCTCTACCTCGACCTCGTAGGTGGTATTACCAATCTTAACTATGTATTTTCTTCTAGCGTTCTGACTCATTCATGCCTCACCTCAGGCAGCTTTTTTCTCCTAATGTAAGTGAAGTCACCTAGGTAAACACGTGTGTCCAGCCGGGCCTTAATAACCCACGGGTTTGGCCCCCAGCCCCTTGAGACTGAAGGTGCTATTACGGATGCTGGGGGCGCCGCTTCCACTAGGAAGGCATGGATGGCTGTGGAGACGGCCACGGCCTCTTCTGGGCTTAGCTCTGGTGCTTGGGCTACAGGTGCCATGGTTACCTCAGGCTTGGGAGCTGGAGATATTGCTGGCTTCTCTACTTTTGAAACTATCTTGGAGGTTATGTACATGGCTATGCTCAAAATAATTAATATTGCGAAAGTCATCGTGTAGCCCAAGACACCCATTACGAGGCCTTCGGCTAGTTGGGGTGAGACCATTTTACTTCCTACCTCACACGGGCATTATGCCGTGTTTCTTGGGTGGTACCCTGATCCTGATTTCTCTCTTAGTTATTAGGTGTTCTAGTGCCTTGATTAGGGTTGGCCTGGTTTCCTTAGGCTCTATTACTGCGTCTATGTACCCTCTTGCGGCGGCTACGTATGGGTTAGCTATCTTCTCACGGTACTCCTGCGCGAATTCCTTCAGCTTTTCAGCTCTCTTCTGCGGGTCCTCGATCGCGGCTAGTTCCCTTCTCCAGATTATTTGGGCGGCTCCCTCGGGACCCATCACGGCTATTTCCGCTGTTGGCCACGCAATGACGAAGTCTGCTCCTAGGTGTCTTGAGCCCATAGCTATGTACGCACCGCCGTAAGCCTTACGGAGGATTACCGTTAGTTTGGGCACGGTTGCTTCGCTGTAGGCGTAGAGTATCTTGGCTCCATGCCTTATTATCCCGCCGTGCTCCTGCCTAGTGCCTGGGAGGTAGCCTGGCACGTCAACGAACGTTAGTATGGGTATGTTGAATGCGTCGCAGAACCGCACGAACCTCGCTATCTTGTCGGATGAGTCGATGTCTAGGACTCCCGCCATGAAGTTCGGCTGGTTAGCGACGACGCCCACGACCCTGCCAGCTAGCCTGCCAAACCCTATAACGGCGCTCCTAGCCCACTGCGGAAATACCTCAAAGAACGTGCCTGTGTCGAGAACTCTGGTTATTACGTCCCTTACGTCATATGGTGCGTTGGGGTCTTCCGGGATTATAGTATCTAGCTCCGGATCCATCCTGTTGGGATTATCGTTTGTGGGTTCGTATGGTGGGTCCTCCATGTTGTTGCTGGGTAGGTACGTGAGGAGCTTCTTGATTATGTTGATCGCCTCCTCATCGTTGTTTGCCACAAAGCTAGCCATGCCTGACCTCGTTGCGTGCACGTCAGCCCCGCCAAGCTGCTGCTCATCCACGTCCTCGCCGATTACCTGCTTCACTACTCGTGGCCCAGTTATGAACATGAAGGAAGTCTTCCTGACCATGACTATAAAGTCCATTAGTGCTGGCGAGTAGACGGCGCCGCCGGCGCATGGCCCCATTATCGCTGCTACCTGCGGGATTACTCCTGAGGCTTGGACGTTCATATAGAATATGTCGCCGTACCCTTTGAGGGAGTCTACACCCTCTTGAATCCTAGCGCCTCCGGAGTCGTTAAGGAATATTACTGGGACGCCTGTGCTTAACGCGTAACTCATCGCCTTAACGACCTTAGCGGCATGCATCTCGCCTAATGAGCCACCCATGAACGTGAAGTCCTGCGCTATCACCACTACGCGCCTGCCGCCAACCCTCGCTAATCCCGTAACGACCCCGTCCCCGTATGCCCACTTCTTCTCCATGCCGAACTCTGTGGCCCTATGCCTTACGAGCATGTCGACTTCAAGGAATGAATCTGGGTCTACGAGGAGTTCTATTCTCTCCCGCGCCGTTAACTTACCTTTGGCATGTTGCTTCTCTATCGCTGCTTTACCGCCTCCGAGAAGGGCTTTCTCCTTCATCTCCCTTAACTTGCGGATCTCAGGCCTTTCCGAACCACTCATGGGTAGAACCAAATACAGTAGTTACGTGCCACAGTTATAAAGCCTAACGTCCTACACTACATGCGTGGTACCAATTGACTGTGACCAGCGCCGACGTCTCCTCAAAGCTCAAAGACATGCTCCGAGAGAGGGGGTACGACGTAAGTGATGTGGACCCGAGAACGTGGGAGGCAAGAAAGAAGCTGAAGCGTGTTGGGCTCAAGGGCAGGACCATATACTTCCTCACTAGGGTCGTCGATACGCTTACATTGAAGGAACTAGAAGACGTTAGCACGTTATTCGAGAAAAGAAGGCCTAAGGGGTCGATGACGTTCTTCTTCTATAACATAGTACTGATAGTTGATGACGGGTATGAGGAGGGAGTCGTGAAGTACATCGCTGATAAGATGTTTGAGACCTGGAATACCGCTCCCTACACACCGTGGGACGTGTTATTCACCTCATATACTAAGGTAACACACACCGTTAGTGTTACGGAAGGGATAGCGCTGTATCCCTACAAGCCGCAGTTAGTGCAGAAAATGCTTCACCGCGAAGTGATTGAGGTCATGAACTCCCTTATGCTATGGTTAAGGAAGCGCGTACATACCGATGAAGGGCTACTTCAGTAGGGGCCCTTGCGACATGACGATCAAGACAAAGTCGTTTTAAGTTACTGTCTAACTCAACGTTAGGTAGGCATGCATGTGGTTGAAGGTCATTATGCTAGCGATTACTATTTTGTTCATTATTATTTCACCTCTCACCCACACGGTCGGCGTACATCACTTAACGCCCTTGAGGAGGATCAGTTCTGTCGCTTACGTCTTTACAGCAGAGGACGGTGTCGTTATTGTAGGAACGGGCCCTGATGACAAGGTTGTATGCTTTAAGGTTAGTTACGGATTTAGCGTTAAGTGGTTGTTAACTTTAGGGAAAGGCGAGATCGTTGCCTCTGCATCCCCTAGGGATAAGTACCTAGCCTTAGGTGTGGTGGGCAACACATCAACTGACGTCATCGTGGTGGATATCCGTGATGGATCTATCCTTAAGTCCTTTATCTTGCACGCACGTGTAGATGAGATTAGGTGGGTTGGCGACAAGTACTTAGCATTAGTGTTTGAGGAGGGAGGTGCAGGGCATTGGGAGTTAAGTATCTATAACCTAGGGGGAGAAAGAGTATTCACCACGACCTCTTTAGGGCCGGGCTTTAGGTTAAGGCAAGCACTGGTATCGGGGAACACTATCGTCGTCCTGAATTCCTCGTTAAGCCTTGGCGCCCGTAACGCGTACGCTTACGTAGTTGGTGGAGTCACGCATCATCTCGGTGGAGGCGTTATCGCGTTGACGTTATCCTCGGACGGCTCGTTAGTCGCTATGCTGAAGCGCAGCGGGGGTGAAGCATGCTTAAAGGTTGAGCGGGTTACTGATGGCTACGTTATTCTGAGTAAGTGTTTAGGTAACGTAAGTGGAGGCGCTGTCGAGTTTAGTCATGACGGGCATTACGTCGCTATCGCGTATGGATGTGGTGAGAGCGAATTGCTGGAGGTGTTCAGCTTAAGTAACGGGTCCCTGGTCCTGAGGACCAGGGTGCTTGAGGGTGAGCCCCTAGTTGACTTCATTAGCTGGTCTCCTGACTCGAGGTACTTACTTGTTAGGGGTGTTAAGGAGCTTGAGGTGCTTAATCTGAGTGGTGTAGTGGTTCTGAGTAAGGTAATTATTGGAGACGTGGATAAGGTTTTCTGGTTCCCGGGATCCGGGTCTGTGGGGTTAGTTGTTGAGGATGAGACCATGGGGTACGATTACTTCACGCTATTCTCACTAAGCAACGGGGCTGAGTTTAAGGCCGTTAACGGCGGCGTTGTTGACGAGTACCTCCTCCCTAAACCCTGTGTTTTGGGCTTGGTGTTTAAGGACGGTACTGTTGACATAGTTTTTGGCAACGGTAACGTCACTAGGGTGGTGAGTCCAGATGGCTGGCACGCAGAGCGCTTACTCCTCAGGGATTGGAGGAATTATAGTGTCCAAGCGATTATCCTGTACTCCTCCGGTAAGTCTGTGTCTCTCGGCGAAGTCCTCACTAGCATAACGTACGAATCAACGCCCACAAGCCCACGTGGTGCGTCAGCACGTAATACAGGCTTTGATGGATTGGTTGCGGGATTATCAGTCATAGCCATTATTGGAATTATGCTCCTAACTATTCTAAAGAGAGTTAAGTATTGATTTATCTTCCTGAATTTTGAGAGGAGGAAGTGTTTGATTGAGGTATTTAAAAATTAGGTGCTCCTTTACTCACCAGCCCACTCTGGGTGAGTTATTCCTCTCTCCTCTGGTGTTCCAGGTATTATATTGTCTAGGAAGATCGCTATGAATGCCGTTACGGCCATGCCTGTCTCAGCAATTACTTTGAGTATGTCTCCGGCCCACCTAATGCTTAGAGGTAGACTCTGTAGCCACGGATCCATGGCACTAGCCATATTCGGTATTGCTAGGCCAGCAAACATAGCTATGCCTATTATGAAGAGGTTCCTGGAAGACTTCATGTCAGCCATGGATACTACGGAGACACCTACCGCGGCAATTAGGCCAAAGACCGTTAGGTAGAGACCACCGACTATTGGGCCGGGCATCGACGCCATGAAGGCGCCCCATATCGTTATCATGCCGCCTAGGAAGAGTATCAGGAGACCGCCGACCTGGAAGACATACCTGCTTGAGACCCTAGTTAAGCCTATTGAACCAATGTTCTCTGAGTAGCTAGTGTAGCCACCGGCAGCACCGAAGATGCCGCCGATAAGGCAGCCTAGACCCTCAGCGCCTAAGCCCCTGCTAATCATGTCCTCGGTGGGTGGTGGGGCTTCAGACATCCTAGCTACTGAGTGGTAGTCTCCGATGGACTCGACCATAGAGGCTAGGTAGGCGGCAATCATTCCTAGGGCGAACGCAGGCATTATCTTAGGTAGTCCCCACGGGAACGGTATCGGGGGTCTAAAGTAGTATGCTTTCTCTACAACGGTTTGCAACGTCATGAAGTTCACAGCGCAAGCGGTACCTGAAAGCACCCCACTAACCGTTAGCGTCGCAGCTATGATCCACGCGATGACTAGAGACGTTATTACAGAGAACATCTGTATCTTCACGAATTTCCTGCCAATCAACTGGTTTAGTGTCACTATTAACGCGACCACCAACAAGGCCTCCCACCAGCAGTTTGGTACACCCACAGCTGCTGGGGCGCCGAATAACGACAGACCTATTAAGATTATTGTGGGACCTATGGAGACAGGTGTTAGCACTCTCTTGAGCTTGCCCATGATTCCGGCGTACCCTAGGATTATCTCGAAGAACGATGCACCAATTATGGCGCCAGTAGTGTAGCGGAGTATTGTGGTCGCCCTAAGCCATGGGTCAGTGCTAGCTATGAATTGCTGGACGCTACTGTATCCCTCCGCGTTAGCGATTATTCCCGTAGCACTAATGATGGCGAAGAGCGACCCTAGGAACGAGAAGGACGATCCCTGAATGATTGGCAGGCCTGAACCTGTTTTAGGCCATGTCTGCAGCAAGGTACAGATGCCCGCACCGAAGAACTGTATGGTGATTAACTCGGCAACCAACGTCCTGAACACGGGGTCAGGTATCTGGTAGTATTGCTTTATCCATCCAGCAACGAGCATGGGTACAGCGACGGTTGCACCGAACATGATGAAGTACTGCTGCAGACCTAGGAGTATTGTCTCGATTAGTGACTTAGGTTTGTCCTCGATTCCATAAATCATCCACTTCTTAGGTGCCTTCTTGGCATACTCCTGCCACTCTTTAAAGGATCTAATCTTAGGCTTCGTGACTTCCTTTTCAGGTTCAGAAGTCATAGAGCCACACCTTTCTTAGAACTATTCGATATTAGTTTATATCAGAAGTACTTAATAAAAACATCGTATACGTTGAAAATTATTCTCTTTTGACTAGAAGTATGCT
>WAOL01000003.1 GCA_015521295.1 Desulfurococcales archaeon | reverse complement strand
TCATTACATTATGAAGTCCTTGGTTAATGGTGAGAACACTTTTAATATAACGTTCTGGGTAACTGCATCAGTAAATAATACACTCATGAGCAGGTTGCGGTCGAGTCCCTTTAGGGATATGTTGGATAATGTTAACCTAACATTAGTTGCGCTTCCTTCTATTGCTGTCAGTGAGCAGTCGGGAGTTACTTCAATTCCAGTACCGTGGGTTGCGGCTCTAGCAGGTGTGTCCGTGGCGTCGGTGCTGATAACTTACTATGTTGCCTCAAAAGAAAAGCGAGAATGAAAGCAGGAAAAAGTTTAGGTTATGTTTGGTTATATTGGTGGCTTGGTTAGATTTACTTGTCTTATTAGTGCGTAGGGTGCTTTGGTTGGTGTTTCTACTTCCCACCACCTTATCTTGTGTGTTTCTTTGGTTGCTAGTTCCCAGTTTGATAGTAGGTTAGCGAATCTGTCCGCAATCCTTATCCTTCCTAGGTGCCCTACGATCTCGCCGTTCTTCACGAGTAGTGCGGCGTCCCTGCTTACAGTTGAGAATATTCCTTCAACGTAGTTCTGTAGCCTGGTATACCAGTTGTTGGTTATTATTACGCCGTTCCTTAATTCGCTGATTAGTTCCTCTTCACTCTTGACGTTGCCTGGAGCCACGTGTAGGTTCCATGGGGTTGGGAATAACCATCCTGCATTGCCTGTTGATTCTGTGCCCATCTTCTTTGCTGTGCCTGTATTGTGTAGGATGTTTACGAGGACACCGTTCTTGATTATTGGTTTGTCCTTGGTTGGTACACCCTCGTCGTCGAAGGCCGTTGACTCGGCTAATTCCGTGTCTCTTGGCGCGTCAATTATGGTTACGGCTTCCGAGCCTACCTTATCGCCTGGCTTGACCTTCATGAACATAGAGAAGCCCATCATTACCGCCATGGCTGAGGCCATCCAGCCTATCGTGTCGATTAGGTTCCCGACCACTAACGGCGATAGAATGACGTCGTACTTGCCTGGCGTGAAGTCCGCCTTACTATTTGTTATGGTTGCGTACATCCCTGCACGCCTCCCCACCTCCCTTAACGCATTGACATCCAGCACCCTGCTCCCGTGGGCCCAGTGACCGCTGAACTCACCCTTGAATGCCCTTAGGTATGCTTCGACTTCCGTGCCTTCCTCCATCCCTCTAAACCCTTTGTTCGTAGCTAGTGCCTTAGCCATGCGGCCAAATACTAGTGTGCCGGCTACTCTCTCCGCACCCTCCTTGAGTGCGGCGTCAATCATTTCCTCCACGTACTTGCCGGGTTCCTCCATGGCCTTAAGGACGTTCTGATCCACTAACCCCTCAAGAGGCTTGAACTCTGCCGGCTCGGGTAGTGGGGCGTAGATCTCGGAAGGCTCTAGCTTAGTTAGGATTTCACCAACGTTTCTTAACGCATTATCGACCGCGTCCGGGTCGCCCACGGAGAGCTCCGTTGAGAACACCCTGCCGTTCCTCGACACCAGCACCGACACCTTAGCGTCGATCCATGACTGCGTAACCGAGGGTTCGGTGTTCCATAGCTTAACCATCACGCAGTCGCGTTGCCTTACTAGGACCGCCACGTCGTCAAACCTTCCTTCGAGTCTCTTGAGTACGGATTCCGCTAACTCGAGCGCGGTGACCATTACGCGATCACCCCCAACCTTATCTTAGCTAGCCTCACGTCAGGACCTCCAAACCATACGGGGACGCCCTGTGGTGGTTCGCCCTTCCCACACGTTCCCGGGTAGAATCTCAGGTGCTTGTCGACACCCACGATGTTGCTGTAGAAGCCCTTAGTGGTGATCTCGAGGACCGGGTTCCTGATGGGCTCGGCTAACTCGCCATCCCTTATCATGTACGCTTCGAGGCCCACGTACCTCTGGTTCCACCGCATGTCGTCGATGTTCCACTCCATGTAGGACTTTATGAACACCCCTAATTTAATGTCCTCTATTAGTTCCTCGAAGCTCATGTCCCCTGGCTTGAGGTACGTGTTGCTCATCCTTATGATGGGTTCTGAGGCGTAATCCATTGCCCTGGCTGCGGCGTTGCTCGAGGTGCCCATGAGTTTCGCCGTGTGCCTGTTGTGGAGGGGCTCGTAGATGATGCCCTCCTTGTAGAGGTACCTGGGCCTGGCCGGGACGCCCTCGTCGTCAAAGAGGTAGTAGCCGTTACTGCCCGGTATTGTGGGGTCTTCGATGACGGTGGCGTACTTCGTCCCTATCCTATACTTACCTATCATGTCCGGCTTGACGAATGACTCGCCTGCCTGCGCGGCTTCCCTCCCGAGTATCCTGTCAGCCTCCATGGGGTGCCCGGCTGACTCATGCACGAGTAGGCCGACGACCTCTGAACCAACGACAACATCAATGGGCTCCTTCGGTGGCTCAACACCCTTAAGGAATACTTTCTCTAGGTTACTTACCTCCTCACTCACGACGTCCTCCAGGCGCCACGAATCAATGAGTTCCGCACCTCCGGAAGCCTCCTTCTCGACAGTTCTCTGAAGCGTTCCCTTCTGCGGGTGAGCTAAGACGAAGTTAATGAACGCCGTTACGCGTGGAACGACTGAGCGAATTACCGCACCGTCCGAGTTGATCACTAACTTCTCCTGAAGACGCGTACCAGCCTGGAACATCACGGCAGGAACCTTAACCTCCTTTACCGACGAGTTTATTGTTTCGGTGAGCCTCTTGCCGAGTTCCGTGAGTGTCTCAGCCGTTAGGTCGCCTAGGGACCTCTTCACGGCGACCTCGTAGGATGCCCTTCCAACTCTCTCGTCGCTGAACTCTATTGGCGTTTTTCTGAGGCTTGCTGTGGCCCTGGCCCTAGTGATTGCCGCCATGACAGCGCGCTCAACGCCCTCCCTAGTTAGGGTGTTCGTTGCGGCGAAACCCAATGACCCATTAACTATTACCCGTACCCCGATACCTTCACGCACCTCGCTACCGACACCAACAGTGCGTGCGTTCCTGAGTATAACACCTGACGTGACGTCACGCTGATACCTGGCTTCGGCGTAGGAGGCACCGACTTCCAAGGCTTTATCAACCGCCCATTGAAGCAGACCTTCATCTAACGAGGTCAAAAGTTCACCCAATTTACATAGCTGGCTAATGATAATAAAGGTTCGACTCAATTAGAATATTCTTCGATATTTAACCCTTGCATTGCTTAATTAATTTAGACACCTTGCTCAAATACCTAGCAACCTTAACACTCTCCTTCGGAACCTCGACCACGCCCTCCCCCTTAACGATGACGAAGTGCTTCCTTCGTATATCACCTTCAAGCCCCGTTACTTTGAAGGCTTCCTCAACCATGAAGTGTAACTGAACACAGTGGGGTGAGCCATCAACCGTCAGCACAGCGACTTCTTTAAGGAAGTCCCTACACCTGCGTAGTATCCCGGCTAACTTAAACCCAACCATATTGATATGTTCCTCCTCGAGGCAGACCGAGAACACCGAGTACCCCGCGTCCTTGAAGGGTAATAGCGCTTCACCATGTTCGACCTCGACGCACCTACCTATTATTAACATTTTATCGCTTGAGCGAATCCTCTTGGACCTAGCGTTGCAGTCTATTAACTTAGGCGTGCTGTAGGACATTTGAGGTACCCCTTTGACCATCGTTTAAAATACGTACTCACCTTAAATGCCGTAACTCATGGTGGTAAGGTACTTTGGCGCTCATACAAAAGAAGACTTCGAGAACTATGAAGGTCAGGGGAGGACTCTCGAAAATCGTGGGTACCGTGCTCCTCATGCTAGTGACTGTGTCTATGGGTGTAGTGCTATATGCGTACATGCAGAACAAGACATCATCTAGTATGGGGAATACCTTACCGCAAGTGAGGGTGGGGTTCGCCACCATAGAGAAGTACTTCTGGCGAGGTGATCTGGTAGTGTATGTTGCTAATCATGGTGACCAGGAGCTTAAACTTGACAAAGCCTACTTGAGGGTGGGTAATGAATGGGTAGCCGTTAAGTCAAGCTTACCTACGTCAATACTGCCACATAGTAGCAAGGCAGTCATAGTGTCCACAGTAAACATATCCCCAGGAAACCATGAGTTACGGCTGGCCGGGCCCAGCGGATACGTAGGGAGTATCGTTGACCCGCCTGGTTCAGCCATCCTGGATTATATAGGCACGATAACGCCCGCAGCAACCATTAACTCCCCGATAATGCCCGCATCGGGTTTCCTAGCGAAGTTCTACGACATAAGGGGGTTAGAGCAGGTTCCCTCAGTAGACGAAATCTTAGGTCTTGGTGATGACCGGTTACTTGATGAGCGCGTTGTTCAGCAAATACGTTTCAGCGACACGGTTAGCGGCCTACCTAGGTGGGGTCTTCCCCAAACAGACAGGTTTGCCGCTGTCTTCGAGGGCGTCGTGAGTGTTAAGGAAAAATCGATACTGAAGATAACTGCGGTCAGTGACGATGGCGTTTACATCACCGTTGACGGGAAGGTAGTAATTAATGGGTGGCGGCTTCAAGCAGCAACCAGGTACGAAGGAAGCATTACGTTATCTCCTGGAAACCATGAGGTAGTTGTAGTTTACTTTGAGAACTACGGGATAGCCACGCTAGAAGTGAGCCTAGACCTCGTGCCTGTGACCCAGAATGCATTTAGCGTGATCAGCATCACGGGCAAGTATTATGACACAACGGATTACAATCCCTCCAGTCCCGACTACAGGAAAGTACTCAATGATGAACTACCAACGAAGTTCTTTGAGGATACCGAGCAAGCAATCGACTATACTGACCATTCGGCCTACGGAGGTAAGCCATGGCCCTTCACGAACACGTACAGAGACGTCAATTGCTTTGCCACGCACTGGGTAGTTAAAGTCCAAGTCAACGTGCCGGGCATGTATGAGGTGAACGCAATAAGCGATGACGGAATAGTTATCTTACTGGACAACAACAAACAGGTAATATCTGACTGGACCCTACATGGCCCAAGGCAATACACGCAGGTAATTTACCTCTCCAAAGGAACTCACAGGTTCGACATAGCGTATTACGAGAACTACGGCATCGCAAGGGCTTACTTTAACTTAAGTTTCGTCGGTAACACTAACCAGGTGGTTAGTGAGGGGTGGGAGGCGGTAGTATATGATTTAACTCACTATACCTGGGGCTCCCTAAACCTTAACGAACTCTACGACAACATAATCCTAGGGAAGTTCCCCGTAGTCGGGAAATACAGGGTCGACTACATAGACTTTACCGACCATGCAGTGTATGGTGGTAGTCCATGGTTCTTCAGCGGTCATGGAACTGACTACTTTGCAGTGGTCTTCAAGACAACGATTAATGTCAAGGATTACATAGTGCTAAATATAAACGTGTATACTGACGATGGCACAAAGGTGTTGGTAGATGGAAACGTTGTTCTAGACGCTTGGCGCCTGCAGTCACCCCATCACTATTCCGTAGGGATAGCGCTAGCACCAGGCAGCCACGAGATAGCGGTGGTTTACTTTGAGAGAACAGGTATTGCGAGACTTAAGGTCGACCTATACCCATCAGCACCTGTGTATGCTGGACGCAAGAATGTATTCACACTCGTGATCAATGATCCCAGCGCTGTCCCCAAAGATTTCAGAATCACACTTATTAATGAGAAGGGTGTTATTGGTGAGAAGGAAGTACATATTGCAGGAACATCTAAGCAAGTCATTACGATCGAGGTTAAGGGGGATTCCCTACCGGCGAGGGGAGCAATAGTTATCTGGGGAGGGAGGAAGTAGCGCGTTAGGTAACAGACGTGTTAGGAAGATGTCTTGAACTATGATCAATCGATTGGTTCGCCGAGCTTCGACACGAATCTCAGGTAGGATGAGTATCTTGCGAGGGCTGCAGCTACACGCGCTCCTCTTTCCGGTGTCACGTACACAGGGATGCCCTGCTTTTGGAGGTCCATGATCTCATCCTTGCTAGCACCTAGAAGCACGGGTATCAGCGCCTTGTCCCCGCTCCCTCTCCATTTTGCCAGCGAGCTTGAAGCTTTTAGAGTCATACCCGCTAACACGATCATCACGATATCAACCCTCCGATCCTTCATTACCTCCTCTATGGCTGAGTTTATCTCGGATTCACTGGCATCACGCGGTAAGTTGAGGGGATTACTGATTAGTGAGTGTTCGCTGACCCTTCTCCTGAGGATTCTCTTCACCTCCGGGCTTGTCTTAGCCAATCTTAGCCCTAGCTCCTCTAAGGCGTCAGCTAATATGACCCCAGCACCTATTGACGTAGTGATTATCTGCACGTTAGATCCACGTACCAGTGGTAGCAACGCCAGCCCTTTCCACACGTCGTAAAGCTCCTCTAAACTAGCAGCAGGGAGCACCCCGGTCTTTCTGAAGGCTTCAAGGTATAACCTGTAGTGCCCTGCAGGCATTCCAAGCCGAGAAGCCACAGCAAAAGCCCCTGACCTAGTCCTGCCTGACTTCAGGGCAACGACAGGTTTCCTGAGGGTTGTCTTTTCTAGCACTTTCATGAGTCTCCTGCCGTCCCTTACTGCTTCAATGTATAGAGCGATACTCCTGCTTTCATCGTCCTCAGCCAGGTACTCTAGGATGTCTACCTCATCTAGGTCGGCTTTGTTTCCTAGCGTAGCTAACTTACTTATCCCTAAGCCCTCCTCAACAGCCCAAGCTACGAGCGTTGATGCTATGGCACCGCTCCTTGATACTATAGCTAGGGGGCCTTGCTCCTTTACAAGTGGCCATGATGCATAAAAGGATTTGCTTGGGTTTCCTACACCTTGCGAGCCCGGTCCTAAAATCCTAATGCCGTGCTTCCTCGCCACCTCCATAACTCTGTCCTCTAGGTCTCTCTTCAATGTCCTTCCGGTCTCACTAAAGCCTCTGGATAGTATGATTACGACGCGAACCCCTCTTGCTCCGAGTTCCTCTACCACCTTGGGAACCTCTTCTGTAGGTACTGACACTATCGCTAGTTCCACGCCTTCGGGTAGTTCGGATACCGAGGAGTACGTAGGAACGCCTAATTCCTGTCCTACGTCTGCTGAGCCAATAGCGTATAGTTCTCCTTTGAAGCCCACTCGCACTATGTTCTTTAGAACCTCGTATCCCGGGTTTCTTGTGTCTTTCCTAACACCTACTACAGCTACGGATTTTGGCTCGAATATTTTCCTAATTACTTCCTTTATGCCCAACTACTAACGCCCTCACGTATCTTCTGGACCCCCTAGATTTTTTGTCTCAAGACTTATTACTTTTATATTCATTAAGAGAACGAATTGCACAAGTCCCTAAAGGCCGACAGGTGGTAGGGCTTGACGCGTCATCAATACTTATCTTAAGACCATGAGGACACACCATAGGACATCCTAAATTCCTCCAGATGCATTGGAGTGAGTCCTTAGGTATATTTAACTCTATTAACCGAGCGATCATGCATGCCTCATCCTTGCTTAAGCCTAGTTTAAGTAGGGCACCCTCAACAACGCCGTGCCGCCAAATTATCTCCTTGACCAGCCGAAACCCTTCATCAGTTAGTTCATACCCACCCTCAACACGCTTAACTAAACCCTGAACGACCAGTTTCTTCAGCATTAAGGTCACCGTGGGCTTAGCTACACCTAAAGCGTCAGCAATGACAGACGGTTTCACGGGTCTCGACGCTCCTCCCTTGACGTAAAGCGCCACTAAGTAATCCGCTTCCCTAACACTCAGGGAATTAGCTTCCACGCCTCATCACCAGGAGCGTTACTAAGGCTCCCGAGGCAAGTATCCCTACACCGCCTGATGGAGGTATGTTTAGGGACCACGCAAGCGTGTAACCTACCGTCATAACTGCTACACCGACAAAGTAACTGAGTTTAAATGGATTTGAGCTCCTAGCCCTAAGCGCTAGTAGGCCCGGCACCGAGATAATTACGTGGGCAAGCAAAACGCCTAAGCTCATCGCTAGTGACGCAACCGCTACCGATGCCGTAAAGTAGTAGAGATACCTGTAAGCCCTGACTGGCAGGCCCATTGCCTCAGCCCCTTCAGGGTCGAAGGCCACGTACTTGAATTCACACCAGAATAAGTGAATCAATGGGATAACCATTACGAGCACCGCGGTTAACCTCACGACATCATGCCATGTCACTAGTGCTGAAACCCCGAACACGTAGCCGAAGGCGTTACTAACGCCGTAAGGGGTGGTGAGGGCTACGACGTATGTCATTATCACGGCCACCGAGACACTCACGCTAACCGATATCGCCACCGCAGCATCCTCTGGGAAGCCACGTGCCACTGCCTCAGCCGTTAGGAGGGACGCTGTTAATGACATCACCACGGCCGTGAGTAGAGGGTTCACTGGTAGGTGTAGGGCATCATGCAAGTACACCCCTATTAGCGCCCCTGCAAGCACTGAATGCATTAACGTTATTCCGAAGGTGACTGACTTAGAGTACGCCAGCGCGGGGCTAACAGACCCCGCAAGTAACCCACTTAACACCGCAGCAAGGTAAACCGGTATTAGGACTGGATTAATGGGGAACATGATCCTCACCTAGGATTATAGCTCCCTCAACTTCGGTCAGGCTTGGGTACGCTAACTTCAGTGTTTCGGGCCTCAACACGTCTCTAAGTTTACCAACCGCGTATACTCTCTTGTTAATCAGTATTACTGTGGGCTCAAGGATTAAGCAGGGGGAGATGTCGTGAGCGGTGAGTAGTATGTCAACACCTCTCTCGACGTGGAGCTTTTGGAGAAGTTTAATCATCTCGCACCTTGCCTTGAAGTCGAGCATCGAGCATGGCTCGTCAAGAACCAGTAATTTAGGCTTCCTAACTAGAGCACGAGCTATTAACACCCTCTGCTTCTGCCCGCCCGACAACTCGTTAAAGAGGCGACCCTCAAGACCTTTCAAACCAACCATGCTTAACGCCTTGCTTACCTCATCTCGAATCCTTTTGGTTAACCTCCTAGGTGGCGGTAGTCTTGATAGTATGCCCATAGCGACGACCTCCTCAACCCTAACCGGAACGTCCTGCCTGACTAGGAGGAGCTGAGGTACGTACCCTATAGTCTCCCTGATGACCTCGGGTTTCCCCCATGGTCTAATGCCGTAAACTATTACGTCGCCCTTGATCGGTTTGAGTAACCCTATTATCACGCGCAAGAGCGTGGTCTTCCCTGCCCCGTTAGGACCCATTAAAACCGCGAAGAACGGTGATTCGAGCTTGAAGGTAACGTCAACTAGTACTAATTTACCATTGTACCCAGCATACACACTATGTAAACTAACGAAACGCTCTTCAATACCTGCATCACTTAAGTGTTGCATTCATTATCACCCTCCTGTACCTGGTAAGGACAGCAACTAGCACGAGAATCAACACTGCCTCACAAGCAGCTAACCAAACCGCAAACTCATGAAGTAATTCCCACCCATTACTACTGCTACTACTCAAGCACTCATCACTCTTATTTGAGCTGAGTTGTGTTAATGAACGTAATTCCCAAGTAAGAGCTGATGATATTGCTTGAGGTGTGCTGGAGAACTTAGCTATGGGAACTAGTATCACTGGTATCCCTAACCCGCGGACGAGTGCAACGACTTTCGGGTTCTTAGCTGCGACCATGTCGGATATTAGGAAAGCGTCTATCCCGTGGGTCTTAACGGTGTTAATGAGTGCCGTAACGTCGTTCTCAGAAGGTTCCGACTCAACGTCTGGTAGTAGCATGAACGTCACATTAAGTCCTAGTTCCTCAGCAACATACTGAAGCGGAGGGCCTGCTAACCCGACGCGTAGGCCGTGAGGTACTGTCTCGCGCAAAGTGCTTAACTCGCTCATTAGATCCTGAACCAATGCGTCAGCTCTTGCCCTAAAATAGGTGGCGTGAGTTGGGTCAATAGCTGAGAGTACATCACTGACGGTCCTAGCAACCGCGCACAGACCCATAAGCGAGAACAAGTACCCGTGAGGATTAGGCAGGCCTGTCCTCGGATTAGGGAGTATTTTCAGTCCATGACGCACGTAGTCTTCATAGCCAACAATAACTGCCTTTATTGCTCCCTCCTTAGCCAACTCTCTTATCCTCTGCTCAACAGGCAAATGGGTTGGGCCAGTGATGAAGACCACGTCAGCGCTCTTTAACATGCTGACTAACTGTGAAGGTGGCGGTTCATATGTGTGCGGATCAGTACCGGGTGGCACTATATTCGTCACACTCACTAGGTCACCTCCAACTTCCTTAATAACCCAGAGGAGAGAGGATGACGTTACAACCACATGTATACTGCTAACGCTCTCCGACGTACCAGCATGTACGCCCTCAACATTCACTAGAATAATAGCAACTAGCAGCAAGGTCGTCGTAAGTAAGGTTATCACTCGGGACGCGCTTACTTTCCCCATGACTGTCCCCTAAGTTTTATGGTGTAAAACTGATTATAACTTCTTAAGACACATGGACATTGTCAAGATGGTGGAATACTTGAGGTACGTAGGCATAGCTGCTTACTCCGGAGAGCCTCCGGCGAAGTTAGTTGAGGCTACACGCGAATTCATTAAACTGCTAAGCAATAGGGTTAACCCTAAGGAAGTCACTATTGTTGTCGGTGGGTACTGGGGTCTGATGCGCATCATAGTTGATGAGGCATTAGCCTGCGGATTTAACGTGCTGGTAATCCCGCCCCTAGAGCAGGAACGTGTTAAGTTTCCTGAGGGGGCCATAGTCGTTCGCACTGGCACGTCCTTCAGGGTTAGGAGCGTGTTTCTGGTGCGGTCGTCGGAGGTCCTCGTGATTATGGGTGGGGGCGCTGGCTCCATGCAGGAGGCAGTCACAGCCTACACTGAGGGTGTACCCACGGTGTTACTCACGGGGTTTGACATGCCGTCAGATAAGCTAGCTGCGCTAGCTCCTTACCTTGATGAAAGGAGGTTAGCTGAAGTCAAGGTAGTCCGTAACCCTGAGGATGTCGTGGATTACGTTGTTTCCGTTCTTAGTAGGAGGGTGAGGTGGGCGTGATGGGGGGCTACGTGCTCGCGGTTGATGTTGGCGCCACTAATCTTAGGGTCGGTCTAGTGTCTACTGACGGTAAGTTAATTGACGTGTTGCGTGCCCCAACACCGAGGGGTAGCGACCCAAATGCGGTAGCGTTGAAAGCCATTGACTTAGGGAGGAAATTAATGGGGAGAAACAACATTACAAGAGTGGAGGCCGTAGGCGTCGGGAGTATAGGGCCCCTCAACATAAGAGAAGGGATCGTGATAGGCACCCCTAATAATCCTTTAAGGAGTTTCAAGCTTAAGGAGCCCTTAATTAATGCCTTCAACGTGCCAACCTACGTTGTGAATGACTGTGTTGCCGCGGTATGGGGTGAGTATTGGGCTGGTGCGGGAAAGGACGTCGAGAATGTTGTTTACGTAACCATAAGCTCCGGCATAGGTGCGGGCGCGGTGGTGGATGGACACCTACTGCTGGGTAAGGACGGTAACGCGCACGAGGTCGGGCATATAGTGCTTGACCTTAGAAGCGATATACGGTGTGGGTGTGGCGCTAGGGGGCATTGGGAGGGTCTGGCCTCCGGCAATAACATCCCTAGATTTGCATCGGTCTTAGCCTCTGGGTGGAGAGGTTTGAAGTCGGAAGCCTATATGCTAGCAACGCTGGGCAAGTTAAGGGCGGCAGCTCTCTTCGAGCTATGGAGGAATGGTGATGTGTTCGCCGCTGCTGTCATTAAGGAGTTGGAAGTTATTAACGCTGCCGGGATAGCGTCCGTCATCAATGTCTACGACCCGGAAGTAGTGAGTGTAGGTGGGTCCGTAGCGTTAAGGAATCCCGACTTCATGAGCCTAGTGTTCGGCCGCGTTAAGGAATTCCTAATAAATAGGGAGCCGGAACTAACGTTAACGCCGCTAGGG
>WAOL01000002.1 GCA_015521295.1 Desulfurococcales archaeon | reverse complement strand
CCTTTAAATAGGGGGGTACCCTATTTAAAAGTTTATCCCCCCACACCCTACCCCCTCATACATTGATATAAGGATTATTTTAGAGTATGCGTGAGCCAAGGAATTTTTACTATAAGATATTGTTTAAGAGATCATTTTACCATATTCACGCTTTAGCTCAAGCTGAGTAAAGTAGGTATTAACATGGGGTTCTAAGAAGCGTTACTTATAATTAATTGTGATGGCTAGTATTGTATGAGGGATACTGTGTGCCCATACATTTAAAGGTAAATCAAGGTGACATAGCTGAAAGGGTTATAGTAGCGGGTGACCCTGCAAGAGTTGAGTACATTGGTAAGAGATTCCTTGAGGAACCACGCCTAATTAACACGAACAGAGGATTGATTGCATATACAGGAAAATACAAGGGAGTAAAGATCTCGATAGTTACTCACGGTATGGGTGTCCCTTCAGCTCTAATAGTGCTCGAAGAACTCATACAAGTGGGAGCTAAGGCTGTAGTCAGGTTAGGATCCTGCGGAGCGATGGTGCCCGGGATGAAAATAGGTGACATGGTCATACCTACGGGCGCCTCATACTACCCTGGAGGGGCGTATTACCAATACTACAAGGAGCAAATATGTGCACCTGCAGTACCGGACTTCAGCCTACTAAGAGCGTTAGTGGATACAGCGGAGGAAAAAGGCTTAACCTACAAATTAGGCCCAGTACTAAGTAGCGACGCATTCTACGCAGAGGACCCAGATTTCGCGAAGAAATGGGCTTCTCGGGGAGTTATTGCCGTAGAAATGGAGTGTGCAGGAATATTCTCGATAGGTCTTATGAGGGGAATTAAAACGGCGTCACTGCTTCTAGTAAGCGATTCGTTAGTTGAGGACCTGGGTTTCGCCGATGCTAAGGTGCTGAATAAGTACGCAGACAAGGCAGCTGAGGTGGCACTAGACGCGTTGACGAAGGTGAAAGTCTGAGACTTTCAGGATATTACGGATTTTCTTAGAATATTACTTTCATTGATGTTAGGGATCTCATAAACTCTTCAGTAAACTATATATTGAATTAACTCGTCCTAAAGTCAGGAGATAGGTGAAAGTATGCCTGAAATTGATGAGCTAATTGAAAGTGAAATTAGGAGACCCACGGTATTCATTGATGAATCAGTACTGTACCCAGAGTACGTCCCTAAGAGACTGCCCCACAGAGAAAACCATGTAAGGAAAATAGCGGCATTCTTCAAGGCTTTCTCTGACAGTCCAGGCAGAACTTCCGTCAGGGTTGTCCTCGTAGGTCCTGTAGGTACCGGTAAGACAGCAACCGCGATAGCCTTTGGCAGGGCATTCTCCAGAATGATGCAGAGGAGGGGCGTACTCCTAAGATATGTTCACGTGAATTGCTCTAAGTCATCTAACCCTGCCTCTATTTTTAGGGACATAAAAAATCAACTTGGGCTACCATTACCTGACCGTGGATTATCAGCGCGTGAAATGGCTGTAGGATTACTTAAGATGCTTGAAAGAGAGAATATGTATGTGATAGTAACGCTCGACGAAATAGAGTACTTCATAAAGTCCTCGAGCCCCTCAGGGAGATTCCTGCTACTGAGGTTCTACGATGTCTTCAAGGAGGACATCAAGAGGTTGAACTTCATTTACGTAACCAGAGGAACGCCCGCAGGCATACAGGCTGTGCTAGACAGCATAACAGGAAGTTACCTAATGGAGAACGTAATACCGTTCCAACCGTATACGGCAGCAGAATTGATGGATATACTAAATGACAGGGTCAAGGAAGCATTTTACGAGGGCGTGGTGGACGAGGAGGTCGTGGAGAGCATAGCCCGTCTAACAGGCTACGATACAGGTGGAGACGGTAACGCTAGGAAGGCTATAGCGATACTCCACGCGGCAGGCAAGTTAGCGGATAAGGAACTGACTGAGGGAAGGGCATCAAGGGTCACAGTGGATCACGTTAGGGCAGTCGTCGCACAGGAATATCAGTCACTGATAGACGTACTAGATAAAATATACCATCTTGAGCTACACGAAATACTCGTCCTTAAAGCGATAATACTAACACTCTACAGGACGGGTGAAAGTTTCATACCTATGGGGGAGATAGAGCGTACTTACCGTGAAATATGTGAGGAACTAGGCGAGGAACCCCGAAAACACACTAGAATATACATGCTGGTGATGGACCTTAAAAGAAGAGGCATAATAATAACTAAGACAAGCATGAAAGGTAGAAGGGGTAGAAGCACCTATGTTGGGTTCGCTGCCGCGCCTCTTGATAGATTGCTCGAGAAACTGAACAAGGTGATAGAGGAGAAGAGGCTGATGAGATAATGAGGGAAAGCAGAGTCAAGATAGAGGAGGTCCTTGCTAGTAAGGGACGCATTAAGGTGCTCAAAGCCATAATAAATTCAGGTGAGATTAACTTAACTCAAATACTTCATGTGACCGGGCTGAATTACAAAACCGCGGTTCGCCACATAGATTTCTTAATTAAAGCAGGACTCATTGAGGAATTAAGAATAGGTAGAGCTAGGATATACAGGCCAAGATGGATTGACCCTAGAATAAGGTTACTAGAAGAACTACTGAGCGAGTTCTAAGAGCGTCTTCCCTCTACTGTTTATCGCTAGAGCTTTTTAGTTTGAAGGCGAGGCTTTTAGTTTGAGATGCTTTTAAAGGTTTTCAGCACTTCCGGCTCCAGTTCCGATAGTAAGGTTTCCTTATTTCTTGAAGAATGCGTCGAGGCCTTTCCCTTTAATTTCCTTTCGTTTTCTTCGTTTCTTGGGTTTCTTCTCAGTAACACCACCCTTAATCCCTTGCTGTTCCTCAGGTAACCTAGCTTCCTCCTTAACTTCCTTTGCGGGTTGAGCGTGTTTCTTCAGGGCTTCTCTAGCTGTTTCCCTCCAAATTTCAGCAGCCATTTTCGAGATGGTCGCAGCGTTCTGTGGGGAAAGGTACTTTATCATATGTTCGTCTAGATTTAAACCAGCTGCAAGCCTTGCTGCGTACTCCGGATTACGGTCAAATATTATCTTGATGTACGGCAGCACATCATTCTTTACCTTCCTTTTGGAAGCAAGTATGTGACGACCTATAACCTCGGCTACTCGCTCCCGTAACTGCCTCATTTCCTTGGTTCTCGACATAAGCAGAATCTTTTGTGGAAACTGATACTTAACCCATTTGTATCTAGCTTTCGGGTCATTAACTATGGATAGTGCAACTCCCGCAGTCATTAACTCTATAGCGTAGGGTAGCAAGTCCCATGACCCACTCTTTACTATCCGCCCGAAGAATACATCGGCGCGTGAAAGCTTCTCGTACGCTCTCCATAGGTCCTCCGGGTCAGTAATTTGAAGCGGTAGGTTCTCATTAATCCACTGCATTAACTCATCGGGTGACAGATCCGTTTGTGATGCTGCTTGCCGCGCTTGCCAAGCGTACTTGGAGATGAATATCTTACGTACAACCTCATAAGGAGCATAGACTCTATCGCGGTACCTGAGTACCGCCTTACATATCTTCAGTGTTACCCTACCGAATCCCTCAGCCACAGCCTCTAAGTCGTTTATTGCTGAGCGTAAGTCTCCCTCAGCCCTCTCGGCTATGAAGTTAATTGCATCCTCATCACACTGTACTCTCTCGAGCTCGCATATCCTCCTTAGGACTTTCTTAACGTCAGTCTTAGTGAGTCTCCTGAAGTTCACCAGGAGGGACGCGTCCCTTATCGGCTTTAGTTTTTGTTCCCATGCGTTATTAGCGGTCATTACTACTGGATTCTTGGTTATTTTGATTAGATCAAGTATGGCCTGTATCGCGCCCTCATCGGCTAGCCTCGAGAGCCCATCCACCTCATCAAGCAGTATAAGCTTCCCTCGGCCAGTAAGTCCACGCTGTGTTGCTGCGACCTTAGCTATTCTCTCTATGTCGGTTGCCCTCCTATAGTCGCTAGCGTTCATCTCTATTAGTTCGTAACCGAATTCATTAGCTAGTGCCTCTACGAGGGACGTTTTGCCGCATCCTGGCGGTCCATTAAACAGGGCAGCTTTCTTTACCGGGTTGCCTGCAACCCAACTCTTTATCCACTTAAGTGCTACTGCTTTGGCTTCACTCTGATTTACGACGTCGTCAACGCGTTTCGGCCTGTACTTTATCACCCATGGAAGTCTGGGCATGATTGCGGCACCTTTTGTTGTTTGGGCATTACTTCTGCTTCCTCCTCAGACTTTTGCCTAACATAGCTATTCTCGCTAGTAACGTATTCAGCTGTATCTCGTCGTCAGCCCCCTCCACGATCCTAAACTGTATCTCCCCTATGTAGTCAGCAATGTCTATCCTCGCAGGTTCCGGTATGTCGAGTTCCGAGCTGAAGATTTCCCTGTGCATTTGTTTAACTATGTCAGTTCCTGAGAGGCCGTAAGTGGCCATCAGGTTTCTAAGCATGCCCCTCGCCTTGAGGAAATTGCCTTGGAGTGCCGTCCTAATCATTTCTCTAACTTCTCTTGGGTGGGCTAACCCCACGACCTTGTATACGTTGGCAACGGTTACTTCACCTAACGCAGCTGATGACTGGAGTATGTTTATGGACCTACGCATGTCGCCCTCGGAGATCTCGTAGATAGCCTCGAGGGCATCTTCATCACACTTAACTTTCTCTTGATCACAAATCCACTTCAGCCTAGCTATCACATCCTCCTTCTTCAGAGGTACGAACCTAAATACTGCGCATCTCGATTGTATCGGCTCAATTATCTTGCTTGGGTAATTGGCTATTAGTATGAAGCGCGTTACCTCAACGTACATCTCCATAAGCCTTCGTAATGCTTGCTGCGCGTCAGCGGTCATGTTGTCTGCCTCATCCAGTAGGACTATCTTGAACGGTATGTTTGCCGGTAACTTACTCCTAGCAAATTCCTTCACCTTCGTTCTGATTACGTCAATGCCCCTTTCGTCCGAAGCGTTTAACTCAAGCATATACATCCTGTAATCCTCACCGTACAAATCGTGAGCGAGAGCGTGAGCAGCTGTTGTCTTACCTGTTCCGGGCGGTCCAGCAAATAGCAGATGCGGCATGTTCTTCTCCTTCACAAACAACTCCAGCCTACGTACTATTTCCTCCTGGTTAACTATTTCCTTAAGGCTCCTCGGTCTATACTTCTCAGCCCATAATAATTCCGCAAGAATCTTCCTAGACCTTGCTGTTGACAGGATTGACCACCTAAGAAATAGATTGCGCTACGTGATTAAAAATAGATCCATCATCACATTGTCATCCCTACCGCTTAGGCTCGGCTATCCTCTTAATGACGGTAGCTTGTGCGGTGTTTCCATCAATCCTAGTTATTCTAATCCGGACCCTCTCGCCTGGAACAGCTTTCGGTACCGCTATCTTAATGCCGCGATATTGAACCACACCACGACCTAATTCATCCATCTCACTAATCATCACGTTTACTTCGTCACCGACTTGCAGGGCTCTTTTCCTACTACCTCGTTCCTCCCTATGATATATGCTGAAGCGCTGAACATCTACGCTATAAGGGTTGGAGTAACGTCTATACCTAGTCATTCATTTACACCCGGCTACAGGGAGAGTCTTCAAGTTAGTCACGGCATTCCCTTGCCTTTAGGGTTAAAAAGGTTGCTGTAGGTGTGTTTCAAACATCTTTTAGGGATCGTGCTTAACCATCAAGAGTATTAAAGACGTGCATACTTAGGTTAAGGTAGGGGATGTGGTGATGGAGACCATAGTAATTCATCTTACGCTCGATAACAGCTCTAATGTGGAAATAAGCATGTATGATTCTAAGGGTAGATTAGTGAAGAGGACACTTAACCCCTCAAGATCATTTATAGACTTACGAAGTTACTGTGAGTCACTTTTAATTTCAAGATACGTTCACAGGCCGGGTGGCCTTATAGTAATTCAATGTGTGCAGGGTGCTGACGCTTGAGTAGCGTGGTCGACGTTCTGGAGGAAAACACCCGTAGCAGAACGGGTAAGCATAAAAGGAGGGTTCTGTTCTATGTGCTGAGAGGAAAGTGCGAGGAGCTTAAGTATGACGTGGTAAGGAAGGAGAAAGTGAAGGGTCTTTACGCAGTTGGGGATGCTTTTAGAGAGACAATTAGGATTCCGGAGGATGCCGTCGTAGTTGTACTGGATGTTAGGTTAAATAATAGAGGACACATAAAGGGGGAGGTTAAGGTAATTGACTCTAAGGGGGAGATCTTAGGGGAAGCCGTCTACAGGAAGTTGAAGGTGCGTTTCAAGTACTTAATTAGTGAAGAAGTGATAGATTTTGTTAGATGCGTCTTCAGAAAATTAAGATTACCGGTGAAGAAGTATGCCATTGTCTCCAACAGACGAGCCTGAATTAATTAGGAGTAGAATGATCAGGGCTTTCAGCGAAGCCGGGTTCTTCATTTTCTCAAAGCATGAGCACCAGCTCGTCAGCAGGATATTAAGGCAAAGTAACCTTCATCACGTACTGAGAGTGAATGTCCTAGACCCTAAGAAGGGTTTGTTCATAGTGGAGATAGATCCTAGGACGTACGTGATGAAATGTCATGATAAATGCATGGTGATGGATGTCCTCGATCAGCAATGCTACATAGAGTGTAAGGAGAGTAGCAAGTTATCTATACTTAAGGAAGTTATCCACAAATTAAGTAAGGAAAACAGCAGTAACTCAATAACCCTACAGGTTTAACAGGTGAGGGAGATGGACTTCAAGCAGGTAATACTTGTCAGGACAGATATCAGGATGAGCCGGGGGAAGTTAGCTGCACAGGTAGCGCATGCTGCGGTCGCGGCGGCGTTTGAGGCTTACAAAGTAAGGCGAGAGTGGTTTGAGAGGTGGTTCGAGGAAGGTCAGAAGAAAGTTGTCCTGAAGGGAGGATCGGAGGAGGATCTCATTTTTTACTACAATAAGGCTAAAGGTATGGGTTTACCCGCGGTCATCATAAGAGATGCTGGACATACTGAGCTTCCTCCAGGAACGCTAACGACTGCAGGTATAGGTCCGGCTCCATCTGAAATTGTGGATAAGGTGACAGGGAATCTGAAGCTTCTTTGACGGAGGGATGCGCGTTGCCTGCATACGAAGTTAGCGGGAATGAGTTGGATAAATTTATAGGTATGACAGTCTACGGAAGGCCGGAGATTTACATAGATTCAGGAGCTACCTTCAAATTCACGCCAACTTCATTCAAGGTATTTGAGGTAGGAGATGACGGGTCTATAGCAACGCCACTAAGCGACACTGAAGGCGAGTACGTATGCAAGCGTAGGGAATCCATCAGGTACGTCCTATGTAAGGTGGGTGTCTCAACCAAAGATGCGGTTGACGCCCTCACACGGGCAACAGGCATGAGAGTGGGTTACGCTGGCCTGAAGGATGTTAACGCTTTCACATGTCAGTACGTAACCGTTAAGTGCAGGCCAGGGTTTCGCTTGAAGAAGAAGTACATATTATTGGATGGTGCTGCTCGTTTCTACTTTAAGGACGTCAGGCAGTTCATGATAAAACGCGGCGACTTAGAAGGCAATGTGTTCGAAGTCACTATAGATGAGATTAGCCGTGTAGAGGAGGGCATGCTACGCAGGGCCTTGCAGGTGGCGTCAACAGCGCCTTTTCCGAACTTCTATGGGTACCAGAGGTTTGGGTCCCGGAGACCTGTATCCCATATTATTGGGCAAAAACTCCTTGAAGGAGACTATAGGGGGGCTGTTGATGCCTTATTGGCACCCACAGCGATAGATAACGAGTCGCGAAGGGTGCTGAGGGCAAGGAAAGCCTATGTGAGAGGGGACTTAAGGGAGTCCTATACGCTGTTTCCAAAGTCTTTTCACTTAGAGCGTCGAGTACTGAGGGCGATTATGCGCGGCAAATCCTTCAGGGAGGCCATAATGGCGTTGAGTCCGTGGTACCTGAGGTTCTTCGTTGAAGCGTATCAAGCTTACCTATTTAACCTTGCGTTGAGTAAGGCGATAGCGTATTCGGACGGTCTAGATAATCTGGTATCTAAATGCGAGGTGTTTCCCCTGCCTAAGCCCGGGTTAAGTAAGGATGAGTGCACGCGCTACGTCATATCAGTAATGAAGGAAGCTAACTTCAAAGCCCTCAGTGAATTCAGGAAATTCCTACGTAGCGGGGCAAGAGAAACATACTTTAACATCCACAACCTGTCTTGGGAAGTAGTCGATGGGAGACTCTCAGTGCGCTTCATGTTGCGTCCAGCAACCTACGCTAGTATAATGCTTCGTGAGTTCTTGAGGGACGGGTTGAAGCTAGTCTAGATTTAGATGCCTGTTCTAATTCTAACGTTCATGCCCGTTATCTTAGAGAGCAGGTCCTCCAGCACGGCAGTGTTTGCTGGGAGGTATCTGCTGTCTGACCTAGGTATCCTCACGATGTGTTCGATGGTGCCATCAGGCAACCATAAGGTGTTCACGCCAATAACCCTGGCAGGGTACATGAGTTGCCGTGCTATCTCACGTAGGTCTCCGTGAGCCTTATTGATGACCCTTACCCTAGTGTTTAGCCTCTCGCTTAGCGCTCTCCCTAACCTTCCAAGGATTCTTGGGTGGATGTTAGAGTCGGTGGCCTCTATGATGAGTACTAGCATGTTACGAGTCAGTATTGATTTAATATACTTCGCATCCTTAAGGAACCGGAAATCAGGTCTCTCCTCTAAGTTCAGTAGCTCCCTCATAACATCTACTTCATACTTCTCTACCTCCCCGCTCTCCACTAGGCGCTGACATCTGGGACACAGCACACCTGTCCGCACGCACACATGATCTAGCGGTATCTTCACTTCGTATCAACTCGCTACCTAACTTTGTTTTCACTAACCACACTTGGATCTAACCTTTAAACCTTTCGCGTCTTATACCTGCCTAGAACGGGTAAGGTAAGGCTTTAAAGTCCCTCAACCAACGTAAGGGCAGGGTGAGGTGAAAGGATGCCCATAACGGACCCAGAGTTGCTTAAGATCGTTGAAGCAAGAGTGCTGAACAAGATGGTCTGCCGTAGGTGCGGGGCCTTGAACCCCATGGGGGCTAGAAAGTGCCGCAGATGCGGAAGTAAGGACCTAAGGCCTAAGAGAAAGAAGTTAGGCAGGTAATCCACATAAGTTTCTCCCAGTATTTTATTTACTAGCCTTCATATAGAGATTCCTGAATCCCTGAGCCTCTTGATTATCAATTTAGACTCATACTCATCGAAAAGGGAGAGCCTCTGACGAAGTAATTCCTTGCGTATCTTGAGCTTTCCATTCTTAATTAAGTCGGACAGATATCTGAGGTCCTCCAAGTCCTGGTCGCGGCCAGCCTTAGCCTTTAGGACCAGATAATCCTCAACATGTATCATCCTCACATTAACACCGGCTACAGATAACGTTTCAGCATCATCAAGTATCTCCTGAGGCACGTAGAAGTCGTAAATATTCTCATGCAACTCCACTGTGACCTCCTCCCCATTAATTGGGCACTTGAGCTGAGGACCGCCCCACTCATTTTGGCCGAGGAAACATCCGAGGGTTTCCGCAGCGTTAAGCACAATGTCCTCATCAAAGGACGGCATTATACTCGTGGTGAATAAGTCTACATCATCTTCTAACTCATGTAACCCTAAACGCACCATGTACACAGTACTACCTATTACAACACCATCTATTCCATTCTCACGCAACTGAGCTATTGCCTTAGCTAAGGATTTCCTACTATATCCCATCGTTACTCACCTATACTTAACCCTACGTACCTACACTAGCAGGAATTAAACTTTATAGCCCAGTCAAACATGACTATCACGGGGCCGGGGTGGCCGAGTGGTCTAAGGCGGCGGGCTGCAGTGGTGCACGTAAGCCCGTAGTAACCCGCTCTTCCGCGGGTTCGAATCCCGCCCCCGGCTCCAAAACTTAAGTTCGAATCCGCATCCTTCGACCTCTATTACGTGCTCTATGATAAGATTATAGATAAGCATAGATAAACAAGGATTTACTATTCATAGGTTAATGAAGTCATTTTTCTTCAGACTTCCTTAATTGTGAGTTGTCATTGTTTAGTGAGTATATGGTGTTCAGGTCTATGACGTAGTACTTTCTTTTAGTTTGGTCATATATTACATCGTTGCGGTGTTCGTTTGCAATGCTTATGAAGTCCTCTATGTTGTAGAGTGTTACTTCCACTATGCCTAAATTATCTACGGTTCCTTTGATTAGTTTGCCCTTAAGTCGCTCTTTCAGGAGCTCTTCAATATCTTTCTTCTCTTCTTTTCCTTGTTTTAGTAATAGTCCTATGGAGATCGCTGTAGTTACTCCTAAGATTATGGAGAGTGGTAGTAATGTTGCTCTAGCTGATGAAGTGGGTACTGTGAGGCCCATGATGTTGACTGTTGTTGGCGATTTCAGTGTTGTTGAGCTCTCCTCTACGTCTCTTAGGTTCTTGGTTATTACGTAGGTTCTTCCATCGTCATTTATTTGGAGTGTTACGGTGGGGTTCATTTTTGAGCGTAGTGTCCTACTGGGTAGTAGAGTCTCGATTGATGTGTCCATGGTTATTGTGATGTTATGCTTGTCTCGTCGGACACCTATTTCCTTTTCAATTATCGTGATGTCTCTTAGCACTTTGGTGAAGTTTATGCTTACGCATGCCGTGAAACCATTTGTTCGATTGTTGCTTTCATACCGTACCTCCTCTAGGTCTATGACTTTGTCCCAGCCCTCGCTCCTTAACACCGCCCTAGGCGTTACTTCGTATTTACTATTAAGTGCAGGAGGGCTTGATTCAATGTTGTACACGAAGCAAATGTTTAGTTCCTTCACTAACCTAGTGTAAAGCGGTTCACCAGTACTCACATTGCTTCTGTTGCCGTAAAGCAGGGAGGACTTAACTGAAGCATTGTATGAGACCTCAGCTATGTGTTCTATCCTATAATTACTGACTGTATGTACCCGGTATTCAGGTGTTCTGTAAGCAATAACTAGGTCCACTAGCGTTAATGTAAGTAGCGCAAGTAATATGACCGAAAGTATCTGCACATACTTAACCATATCTTTCTTTACCAAAGCTTCATGACCTCCGACTGTAATACAAGGGCGTACAGAAGCACTGTTAGTGATATGAGTAGCGCAGACATCGCCGGGAACCCGCCCACGTTTTTCGTTAATAGTATCACTGGCAGACCCACCAGGGGCACTCTAAACATCATCTTACCCACAATATATTTCTGGGGTATCGGATCGGGATCCGCGTCATTGTTAGCGTCTCCCTTGAAAACGTAGAACTTCGTCCCATTATCATGCACTATGCCTACAACCCTGTGTATAACTAAGGATCTCTCACCAATGTAAACAGCAATTGTACCTTTCTGGAGTTCGTGGGCAGGCACAACTAACACCACGTCCCCCACATTCAATGTAGGGGTCATACTGCCGCTAGTAACCACCGTTAACCTCCCTCCAGAGACTAACAGGAATAATATTCCTCCAGCTATGGCGATATTAAGAATGGTCATTACAACGTAGAATATTCTTTTTAATGCTCCAGCGCGTTTGCTTAGGATTGAACTGTAGACCTCTTTAAAACTTAAGCGTTTACTCCGCATTATCCACAGTAGCACCAACTGTAGTAGCGACGTCAGCATGTATGCTAGGGGCCTAACGTGTCCTTGTTGAACTGGGAGTACAGGCATCGCAAATATGTAAGCCTTAACTAGCGACATGTAAATTACTGGGAGTATAGCTCCACCAACGTAAGCTAGTGTTGTGAGAACGGCACTCTCCGCTAACAGCGGGAAGAGCCTGTTAATAGTGAAAGGTATAATGCCTCCGGCAGTTAACGGGAAGAGTGAAAGTAGCCTAGTTACAGGAATATAAGCTAAAGCCATAATGATAGTAATTAAAGCGACTAAGAATGTCCGGGTCTTAGGACTACGTAGTTTATCAACGCGGAATGCGAGGGTCGTGCGCAGACTTTCAAGGGCAACAATCATTGGGAGGGTCCTTAAGATATTGATCACGATATTCATAGTAC
>WAOL01000001.1 GCA_015521295.1 Desulfurococcales archaeon | reverse complement strand
GATTATGAGAGCGCGCAGGTCGCCAGAGAGGCACTCGAAATGTTAATTCAAGGGCGTAAACACTCCACCGTTTACAAGTACATCGACAGGCTCATGAGGGAAGTTAAGAGGAGAAGAATGACGGAATACTGGAGCTTTAATCCACTCGAGTAACATAATTGCAAGGTACTCGATATTAGGAGAAGTAATGATGAGTTAAGGGAAGGATCCCCTAGCTGAGCCTCACGCTATGATGTGGGGCCAAAGCGCTGAATACCATTAGCTCCTCCCGCGTCAGTTAAGTGTAACAGCTCTAACGTAAGTTATTCTATAGCTTAGGCATTCATAGGATGGACCTTAGGGATGCGGTAGAAAGGGTTAGGAGCCCTTTCGCCCCGCTTAGGGTGTGGTGGGCCCGGGGGGATTTGAACCCCCGACCTACGGGTCTCTCCCAGGGGATTCTTCATGTCATCCCTTATCAGGTCCGCAGACCCGTAGTGTTGGACTGGAGCTCCGGCCCCGAAGGGGTCCGCCGCTCTGCCTGGCTGAGCCACGGGCCCACCAGAGGTCATCCACGTAGTCTCGTGAAAATGTGTTCTCAGAGAGCTTTTAATCCTTATCTGTCATGAAAAGGTGGAGTAGACGATGACGTCGTGGAGACTTAGGTGCACGAAATGTGGTTTTGTCTGGGTTCTTAAGGTCAGCTATAACATAAGCGACATGGATAAGATCTATCACTACTGCCCGAAATGCAAGAAAAACACGTTTCACGAGATCCTTGAGAGATTAGACTAACGCTCCAATTAAATTAGTTGGTCAGGGGAGGTGCATTAACATCATTTAATCAGACCGGCAACGCTCATCATCCACTCATTCATTAAACTACTCGTAGATATATGGGCATGTCGTCTTGACCACTCTTACTAAGTCATCTACACTCATGGATCTTTGAATTCCTTCGACACGCATACGTACGTTAACCGTTCCAGAAAGCACTTCCCTATCGCCGACCACAACTATGTACGGCACCCATTCCTTGCCCGCATCACGTATCCTCCTGCCTAAACCGGTGTTCCTCGCATCTACATCAGCTCGAATACCCTCATTAACCAGTCTACTACACACCTTTTCGGCGTAGTCTCGATGCTCGGGCTTCACAGGGATTATGCGGACCTGGACAGGGGACACGTATGCAGGGATATAGGGTGTTTTACCGGAGTCCATCATTTGCAGGGCATTACTAAAGATAGTGTAGATTAGCCTTAGGAAGGGGCCCGTGAGAGTCGATGCTACTGCCACGGATGAAGATGAATCACTCGAAGATAAGAGCGTTACGGAAGTTAGCGGAATATGTGTCTTGCCAAGCGTGGTGGTTAGGGCTATCTCAAAGAATTCGCTATCATTAGCATCGCAAGCCACACCTATAGCCCGCGCCGACCTTAACTTACCAAGGACTTTTCTTACAATGTTTTTCTTGCCAATCACTACGGTTACTAGCTTAATACCCATGCATTTCGTAAGTATTTCAGCAACAATGTTGGTGATACTAGCTGCTGAACTCAGCGCTTTAGAAGAGTCACGAAACACCTGAACGAAGATCGGGGCGGTGTCGGAGGATAACGGATCACCTCTTCTGCCACATACTGCATTCCCTATCCACGAGACTTCAGTCAACAGTGCTTTGCTCTCCATATCGTTGATTATGCCTGACTCCTTCATGTTAAAGTATACGGAGGAGCATAGTGTGTGTAAGTCCGTTCCTAGCCTCTCCCTAGGCACTGTGTAACCTCCTAGCGATATTACCTTACTTAACGTTGTTATTCCTCCTACCTGTTGAATGACCTTCTCGTTAAGCCTACGTATTTCGGCGACGATAATTTCTCCTTTGCCTAGGAAGTTCTGGTTAAGTAACCCGAATTTACTAGCAAGTAGGCGCACCTTACTCATGTAGCCCCTATCTAAGGCGTTCTTCCTGGTACCCATGAGTTGCTCAAGCAGGTTAATCACGTTAACGTACTTAGCTGTGCCGGGTTCTAAAAGCTGTAAGTCATTGTCCTCCTTTAAAAGAATCTCACACTTTAGTTGCTCGATTAGCTTCGAAGGTTTCCAAGAAGCCGATGTGTTGCCTATATGATACTCTCTTGAAAGTTCCGATAACGGGTGTCCATAGCAAGCTATTTTGAAAGCTTTATACCAACCGAAGGGTGCTCGCATAATGCTTACGTCAGTACAGACCCCTCTTAAGGCGGTTTCGAGATCCTTAAGGATTCGTAGGGCACACTTAGCTTTAGCTAGATTGCTTGAGAGGTGGGCGTACGGATAGAGCACGATGTTCTCTACCTTAACGTTATGTGCGTGACGGCATATGTCCTGCGCAATATTCGAAAGGTACTCCTGCGGGGCATTGCAGTCACTCTGTTCGACGGCTGTAAAAACAACCAGCGCGTTTTGCACACGGGCATGTTCCCTTCCCTTGATATCCTCCTCAGCCTCACGGACTGCCTTAGATTTCACATCATATGAAAAATCCTCAGCATGAATTAAGAGGATCCTCATTCTCTAACCTCTATCAACTTCTGAGTACAGTGCATTAAAATAAAGACATTAATGTAATACCGCACATGATCATACCCCAGCATTAGGTAATATCGACTACGACACGTAAGGTTCAACCTCATGCCTACAAAACTTAATAGCCTAGAGAAAGGGTTTCAACTGGTGTAAAGAGGGTAATGGAAGAGGCCGAAACTGAAAAGAGGGTCAAGAGCCTGGAGGACCTAGGTTTAAGCCCCTCATTACTTAGGAAGCTATCTGAAGCCGGATATAAGACGTTGGAGGCCCTCGCAGTAGCTAATGTTAGCGAGTTAGCAAGTGTTGTTGGTATACCGACACCAACAGCGCAGAGAATAGTCAATAAAGCTAGGGAGGCACTTGGCCTTAGGTTCAAGACAGCCCTCGAGCTGAAAAGGGAAAGGATGAACTTAGGCAGGATAACCACAGGATCTAGGCGTCTTGACGAACTGCTCGGAGGCGGCGTAGAAACGAAAACCATAACGGAATTCTTCGGAGAGTTCGGAAGCGGGAAAACCAACATTTGTCACCAGCTTTCAGTGAACGTGCAGCTTCCTAAAGAGAAAGGTGGGCTAGAGGGCAAGGCCCTGTATATCGATACTGAGGGGACGTTCAGGTGGGAGCGCATAGAGGCGATGGCTAGAGGCTTAGGGTTAGACCCAGATAAGGTGATGGAGAACATAATCTGGGCTAGAGCATTAAGCACCGATCACCAAATGGCAATAGTAAAGGAGGCAATGGAGCTCATACCTAAGGAAAACATCAAGTTAGTGGTTGTGGACTCCGTTATGAGCCACTTTAGGGCCGAGTATCCAGGCAGAGAGAACCTAGCTACCCGTCAGCAGAAACTTAACAGGCACCTACATCAACTAGCCAGGATAGCTGACATATACGACGTTGCCGTGGTTGTGACTAACCAAGTTATGGCCAAACCAGACGTATTCTACGGCGACCCAACGCAGGCTGTAGGAGGTCACGTCCTAGCTCACGCACCGGGAGTTAGGGTACAGCTAAGGAAAGGTAGGGGCAACAGAAGAATAGCGAGGGTCGTCGACGCGCCACACTTACCTGAGGGTGAGGCAGTTTTCGTGATCACTGACGTTGGCATCAGGGATATTGAGGAGTGAAGTTGTGTGGATCGAAGCCAAGACACTAATAATAGTATCCATCCTAGCCACACTTGCATACGCATCCTACAGAGACATTAAGTATAGAGACATACCGGAAGTAACTTGGGTACCAGCAATAGCTATATCCATAATAGTCAACGTCCTTTCAGGAAGGTATGATCTCCTACACACAGCTCTTTCTATGTTTCCGGTCCTCATAGTTTTCGTGATGTCTTTGCTGGGCATGATCGGTGGTGCAGACTTCCTTGCCCTACTAATGATAGCGCTTGCACACCCGCGGTTCCTTGTGTTCCCGATATCGTTGCTCACGCTACTATATTCCCTGTTAATACCTCTGGGCTTAATGATATACTACGCTCTATGCAACGCTCTCCTTTACAAGTCGTTTTTCAATAAGATAAGGTGTAAGGAGGGCAGGAAGACGTACCTCATATTTTTCGGGAGGCCTATGAGTGTTAAAGAAATGCTGGAGAAGAAGTTTACGTACCCACTCACTATTCCAGTAGGTAAAGGAGAGTTTATATGTCGGCCGTCCTTTTCTGACGATGATGAGGAAGAGGAACGCATTAAGGAACGTATTAAGGGTGCTATCGCGAGAGGAGAAATTCAAAGCGACGAGAAAATATGGGTCACGCCCGGCTTGCCGCATGTAGTGTTCTTTTTCATAGGATACATACTGGCGCTCCTCACGCCACAGCACTACATCCTGACGATATTAATGCACTAACGGCGGCGGAAATAAATAAACGCACCACGAACTATCATTATGCAGACGGTGAAAAACGATGCACATACTATGGGCCCCCTGGAGGATGGCTTACATAAAGAACGCCAGTAAAACCAAGACGTGTATATTCTGTGAGGCTCTAAGGATGAGCGATGAGGATGCGCTAGTGGTTTTCAGAAGTGAACACACCATAATTATGTTGAATAAGTTCCCATACAATACAGCGCACGTCATGATCGCTCCTAAAAGGCACGTACCCCGCCCGGACCTGCTAACGGATGAGGAAGCCCTAGACATGCATAAGGCATTAAGCATCACACTACGCACGATAGATTGTGAATACGCGCCTCAAGGATACAACATAGGCCTAAACCTGGGTAAGGTGGCGGGAGCAGGGATCGAATCCCACATGCACATACATGTCGTCCCTAGATGGTCTGGAGACACGAACTACATGCCAGTCACAGCAAGCACCAAAGTAATCCCTGAAGATCTACTAGTTACGTTCACGAGACTGAAGAAAGCATTTAGCGAAGTACTCTCAGATACCCAAAGCAAGTAAAGCTTAATTGTTGCGTATCATCAATAACTCCATCCCAAATTACCTGCCACGGCACCATTTACATTCCATGCGTGAAGTAATGGTTTATAATTAATAATGCGTGATTTACGACGAAGGTGTAACGAAATGAGGAACTTTATAGCTGATCTCACAGGCAAAGACTTAATCACAACCCAAGACTGGGAGGTAGAGGAACTAAGAATCGCCATAGGGCTTGCAGAAGAGTTAAAGTGGAGGTATCATTACTTTGGGATGAATGAAATACCTAAGCTACTGGACAGAAAGACCTTCTTTATGCTATTCTTCGCACCATCCACCAGGACTAGAGCGGCCTTCGAGGCAGCAATGACGTACTTAGGTGGTCACGCGCAGTACATTGAATCAAGGCAGACCAGGGCGGGTGAAGGAGAAGCGGTTAAGGACATTGTAGCAATGTACGACAGGTACGGTCACGGACTAGGCATAAGAATACTTGACAAAGCAATAGACTTCAAGCATGGCGTCGGTAACCAACTAATAAGAGAGGCTGCAAAGCACGTCAAGATACCAGTAATAAATATGGCTGACGACCAGTTCCACCCAACTCAAGCCCTAGCAGACTTCATGACATTCAAGGAAAGATTCCCCCACTACAAAGGCAAGAAATACGTGATAATGTGGGCGTACTCACCGCACATTAGGGGGCCCTGCAGCATTAACGCTGACCTACTACTCTTCACACGTATGGGGGTCGACGTCACAGTAGCCTATCCTCCTGGCTTTGATCTATATCCAGACATCGTTGAGATGGCGAAGAAGAATGCGGAGGCTAGCGGAGCACATCTAGAGTTCACGAACGACTACAAGGAAGCACTACACGGTGCTCACGCAGTCTTCCCAAGGAATTGGGCATCAAGGCAGCTTCAAGAACTAGGCTACAGTAAGTTCGCTGAGGAAGAACTGAAGATTTACGAGAAGTACAAGGACTGGAAAGTAACCGCTGAACTCATGGAGTTAATGGATAAGTCAGGTGTGCTGATGCACGTAATGCCTATAATGAGGGGTTACGAGGCAGACGACGACGTCGTGGATAGCCCGAGATCGGTCCTGTACGAGCAGGCCGAGAATGGCTTATGGACTAAGGCTGCCGTGTTAGCGCTCACGATGGCTAACATCAGGTAATGAACAAGTAGGACTAGTTGTCTAACAACACCGTTTTACGGTAAGCAGTTAAATTGCTTTATTTTTTTGCGGTAAAAACCATGTAGCGATTCACTAAACACAATTAGCACATATTTTTTATTAAATAAGCACCCTAAGACACGAGGTAGTGCCTTATGGGCAAACCTTGGTATGTTGGTATTTGGGAAGGCCAAGACTACCTAACGAACATTAACAGGACACAAGAAGAAATAAAAATGATAATTGAGGCGGCTAGGGACCTAGAGCGCAAGTTCAAGTCTAAGATACCGACGCCCTACCTTGCTGGTCAGACACTCTTCATGCTCTTCTACAACAGGTCCCTAAGAACTAGGAACAGCTTTGAAGCTGGGATATTCCAGTTAGGTGGTCACGGCAACTTCCTGAGCCCCAATGATGTCTACACGCCTACGCTACCCGAGGACATGGTTGCTTACAAGACCGAGGCAATAAGCGACGTGGCTAGGGTACTGAGCAGGTACGGGAACGCCATTGCCATAAGGATCTACGCCGACGCCGCGAAGTGGATTATTGGTCGTGGCCACAGGATAATTGAGGAGTTTGCTAAGTGGGCAAGCATACCGGTATTGAACATGGAGGACGACATATTCCACCCGTTCCAGGCCCTAGCAGACATAAAAGCGGCCCTTGATGTTATGCCAAATCTACGTGGCAAAAAGTTTGTGGTATCCTACGCATACTCAGGCGGATTAAAGCCATTAGCAGTGCCTCAGAGCGTTGCGCTAATAGCAGCTATGATGGGAGCTGAGGTCGTCGTAGCCCATCCACCAGGATTCGAGTTACAGGACGAAATAATTCAGAAGGGCAAGGAATTCGCCGATCAGTACGGTGGATCCTTCGAAGTCACGTACAACATGAAAGAGGCATTCGAGGGCGCAGCCTTCGTCTATCCGAAGGCGTGGAGCCCCAAGGGCTTCTTCCCACCATATAGTGCTGACGGGAAGGTTCACAAGGAGGAGGCTAAGGAGTATCAGGCTAAGTTCAAGGACTGGATAGTCACCATGGATCTCCTAGAGGAGGCTGGCAAGCCCTACTACATGCACTGCGGCCCCGCGGACAGAGGCATGGAAGTAACGGACGAGGTGCTAGACACTTACGAGAAGTCACTGTACTTCGAGGAAGCAGAGAACAGGCTCCACGTGCAGAAGGCCGTAATGGCCATGGTAATGGGAAGCCGCTACGACTAAGCAACTTAAAAGCTAGGACTGCTAAGATGTTTAGGTGAGTCAAAAATGGAAAGAAATGAGAAATACCTGCTAATAGCTTTAGGCGGCAACGCATTCCAGACCAAGGGCGAACCCGGTACAACCGAAAATTACTGGAAGAACGCCTACAGAGCTGCCAACACAATAGTTCGGATAGTTAAGGAGGGCTACAAGGTAGCGATAACCCATGGAAACGGGCCCCAGGTGGGCACGATACTTGAGTGGATGGAACGCTCAAAGGACAGAGTACCACCGCTCGCAATGGACATAGCGGGCGCCATGACCCAAGGATGGCTAGGCTACCTACTAATGCAGGCAATCGACAACACCTTAGTAAAGGAAGGTATCAGAGATAGTGTTAAGGGAGCTGTTGCCATAGTTAACCAAGTGCTTGTCAGTAAGGAGGACCCAGCGTGGCAGAACCCAACAAAATATGTCGGAAGCTACTACACCAAGGAGGAAGCCGAGAGACTAGCTAAGGAAAAGGGATGGATAATAAAACCCGATCCCCGAGGGGGATACAGAAGAGTAGTACCGTCACCTGACCCCAAGGAAAACATAGAAGTAGGTGCGGTTAAGAAACTCATAGATGAGGGATGGATAGTAATAGCCTCGGGAGGCGGCGGAATACCCGTAATAAGGAATAAGGACGGTACACTACAAGGTGTTGAAGCGGTAATCGACAAGGACCTAGCAGGCGAGGTGCTAGCAACAGCACTCGGCGTAGGCACGTTCGTCATACTCACGGACGTCGATGGAGCATACATAAACTACGGTAAACCTGATCAAAAGAAACTGGATGTAGTAACGGTCTCCGAGCTCGAGAAGTATTACAAAGAAGGTCACTTCAAGCCAGGATCCATGGGGCCTAAGGTGCTGGCAGCGATAAGGTTCATCAAGCACGGCGGCAAGAAGGCAATGATTGGGCACCTGCAGAAAGGATACGAAGTAATCAAAGGCGAATCCGGAACAATAGTTGTACCCGATTAACGTACCTAATCCCTACAACCTCACATTATTTTCAGAGGAAACAAAGAGCAGAGATTCTTTTTCTGCAACGGCATTAAACAATTCTCGAGTGTTTCAGTCACTGAAGAAGTGCATCTGTTAATATTTATCACTTTACAATAAACGAATACTTAATAAAATTAACAGAGTGTCTTTGAATGAGGGCATAGTTTTATGCGTGAGAAAGTAGACAAACTCATAAATAATGCATTGATAGTTACGATGAACAAGGACAGGGCGGTAATACCTCGCGGTTACGTTGCTATTTCTGAAGGAAAAATTGTGGACGTAGGTGTTGGTGACGGTAAATCCAAGTATGATGCTGAGGAAGTAATTGAAGTGAAAAGGCAGGTCGTCACTCCGGGCTTTATATGCGCGCACACTCATTTCTACGGCATACTACTCACTGGCTCGCCTTGGTTCGGAGTTATAGAGCCTCCATCTGATTTCCAGCAGAACCTCCAAAGGATTTGGTGGGCTTTAGATGAATCGCTAACGTATGAGGACATTTACATTAGTGCGTTACTGGGGGCAATAATGCTTGCAAGAACGGGTACAACGTTCTTTAAGGACTTGCTGGATGCCCCGAACGCCATTGAGGGTTCACTGGATTACATAGAGAAGGCTGTCAATGAAGTAGGCATTAGGGGATTCGCGGGCTTCTCGGTGACACAGAGGAGAAGTATAGAGGAAGGCTACCAAGGGATAAAAGAGAACGAGCGCTTCGCGAAGAAAACCTGGAATGATAAAAACGCTAAGGTCAAGGGAGTCTTTACGGTACACGCGTCATTCACGGTAACGGACGAGATACTAATACGGACGAAAGAGCTAGCGGACAAGTACGGCACGATATACGCTCTCCATGTTGAGGAAGGATTGATAGATGTGTACCATAGTATAGAAAGGTATGGAAAACGCCCCATCGAAAGAATGCGTGACATAGGTTTCCTCTCACCGAGGCTACTTGCGATACACGTTGTGCAAGCTATCGAGGATGAACTAAAGATACTCAAGGAATTCGACGTTAAAGTAGCTCACAACCCGATGAGCAATATGATAAATGGTGTGGGCGTACCTCCCGTCCCTAAGATGTTGGACATGGGGATAACTGTCGGCATAGGGAATGACGGGTACATCATGGATGTATTCGATAACATGAGGACAACTTACCTACTACATAAGGTGGCGTTAAAGGATCCGCGAGTAATGCCGGTCGATAAGGTTGTTGAGATGGCGACGATAGATGCGGCGAGAGTGCTTGGAGTGGATGATCGCATGGGTTCCATCGAGCCGGGTAAGGATGCGGACATAACAATAATAGTGCCTGACTTCGTACACACGCCTCTTGATGAGAGGACAGTGTATGGACACCTAGTGAATACGTTCACAGGAAATGACGTATGGGGCGTGCTAGTTGAGGGTGAGTGGGTAACGAAAGAAAGGGAACTTGTTAATGTGGACGTCGAGGAAGTCATGGAACGCGCGCATAAGGTAGTTAACAAGTTATGGGAGCGAATGCTGTCTATGGAACCCAAATACAAGATCGAGTATCTTAAACCATGAGCTTTTGTGGGGTGATTCAGGTATGGTAGACATAACGGTCGAAATAGCCGGTTTAAAGTTCAAGAACCCCATAATGAACGCAGCATGCCCCATTTCGAGAGATGGTAAGGCGATGGAGGAGCTGGCTGCCGGCGGTGCAGGAGGTATAGTGTCGAAGACAATAGGGGTTGTGCCGGCAAAGGTACCGAGACCGCATATGGGTGTAGTGAATCGGGGCCAGCTCACAGTACTGACTCCAGTAAAGAAAGGAGGAGAACTCGAGACAAAGATAACGCGTATACGTGGCGCGTACTACGGGTTCCTGAACGCCGAGCTATGGACTGACCTACCCCCAGAGCAGTGGTTCGAGAAAGAACTGCCGTACGCAAAGAAAGTGGCTGAACGCTACGGCATACCGCTCCTAGCAAGCATAGGGTACAAAGCACAGGAATTAGCTGAGTTAGGGCCTAAGGCGGTAAAGGCAGGTGCGCAAGGCATTGAGTTCTCAACCCACTACCTAGGGCACGACTACACACCAGTTGTCGAGTCAGCTAAGGCGCTTAGGGAGGCCGTTGACGTACCCATATTCCCCAAGTTAAGTCCACACATTTGGGGTCTCAAGGACTTAGTGAGGGAACTTGAGAAGGTAGGGGTTGACGGTATCGTAGCCATAAACACGTTAGGGCCGGCGCTCCACATTGACATAGAGACTGGCAGACCAATAATGGGAGGACCTCACGGTCACGGTTGGTTATCGGGACCGGCCCTCAAGCCCGTCGGCATAGCCACCGTAGCTGAGATAGCCAAGGTTACGAAGCTCCCCATAATAGGTGTTGGCGGGATATCTCAACCAGAGGACGTTATAGAATACATAATGGCTGGTGCGTCAGCTGTTCAGGTATGCACCCAAGTAATAGTTGAGGGACCTAAAGTATTCAGAAGATTAGCTGAGGGTGTTGCTACATGGCTAAAGGAGCACGGGTATACCTCACTGGAGGACATAAGGGGTAAGGCCCTCAAGTACCTGACGGATCCAGCTGGTTGGTATGAAATCAAGAACCCCGTGGTTGACGAGTCAAAATGTATAGGATGCGCACTATGCGAACAGTCATGTATTTACGACGCCGTGCATGTGCAGGAAATTAACGGCAGGAAAGTAGCTGTGGTCGACAAGTCAAAATGCTACGGCTGCGGACTCTGCACAACCCTATGCCCGACTAGAGCTATTCACTTCCCGGAAGACTACTGGCACAAGTAACACTTCTCTTCGGGTCACCTCCATAAACTATCCTGACCTTTTTAACTGAAGCTAGCAAACTACCTTATGTCCTCTTTGCTTTTGTGTGGTTAAATTAGCTAAGGTAATGCTTTAGCCTACGTTAAAACTCCTTTAAAAACTTACATGCCTCTCAGTGAATGAGGTAAGGGTAATGACAAAGCACATAATGTATTTGCAGTGCTCAAGGTGCGGTAAGAAATACTATTATGACGAGAAGCCCATAACCTGCGTTAACAATGACCTCGGGAGGCTAGACATAGTCTACGACTATGAGGCTCTGAAGGAGTTCTACACGCGTGACTACGTAACTAAGAAGCCCCTAATTAATCAATGGAAATACTTTGACCTTCTCCCTCCAACTAAGGAAGAGAACATAGTAACCTTAGGTGAGGGTGCAACCCCTCTCATAAGAGCGAATAGGCTAGCCGAGAAGTTAGGCATAAGGAAACTTTGGCTGAAAGACGAGACCCGAAACCCCACGGCATCATTTAAGGATAGGGGCATGTCGGTATCGGTTAGTGTGGCTAAGGAGTTCGGGTTCAAAAGAGCCACCACCGCATCATCGGGCAACGCAGCCGCGGCCCTCGCAGCCTACGCCGCTAAGGCAGGAATGGAGGTTTACGCTTTCGTCATAGAGCAGGCTGGATACGGCAAAATAGCGCAACTACTGTTCTACGGTGCCCGCGTCTTTAAGGTCAGGGGTCTTGGACGTGAGGACCCGACAGTGAAGCTCATGAAATTAACATACGAGAAATTTGGATTCTACCCGTCCCCAAGCTTCGGACCGTTCAATCCGTACCAAATTGAGGGTCCGAAGGCAATATCGTATGAAATAGTGGAGCAGATGAACTGGGAGGTCCCTGACTGGGTCTTCGTACCTGTAGGTGCAGCATCCCTACTTACTGGTGTGTGGAAGGGATTCCGGGACTATCGTGAATTAGGACTCATAGATAGGATGCCACACTTATTCGCTGTACAGTCAAAAGGTAATCCTCCCTTCGTTAGGGCATTCAAGGAAAGTCAGGATCCACACAATATCAAACCGTGGGATAAGCCCCACACAATAGCTTGGGGGCTCGAGGATCCGTACCCGTGGGATGGTGATGCCGGAATAATGGCTCTAAGGACAACGAACGGAGATGCTGAGGAAGTAAGTGACGACCTAATACTCAAGGCCATGAAGTGGCTGGCGCAATACGAAGGGATATTTGCAGAACCTTCTGGGGCAGCAGGACTAGCTGGCTTAATGGTAGCGCTTGAAGACGGTAGGGTGGGTAGGGATGACGAAGTTGTTGTACTAGTCACCGGTCACGGTTTAAAGGATCCTGACATAGTCAAGGAAACTGCTGGAGACGCACCAATAATCAATCCAGACCTTAACGAATTCAAGGAAGTCCTAGGGAAGAGGTACGGCATTCAACTCTAATATAGGTTTTCCGCAATTTCGGATTAACTTACCCTTTTAAGCCTAGACCTATGGGAATTAATGGCGGTTTTAGTGACTAGGAAGCAACCAGCGATATTGATAAACAGCGACGGAGGTATAATAATAGATTCGACGGTGATTATAGATGGCCATGAGGATCTAGTGCCAAGGATCGTAACACACATACACTCCGACCACACAAGAAGGCTTAGAACATCCATTCAAAAATCCAGCCTTCTCATAGGCACACCATTAACTCTGGAATGGCTGAAGGTTCTGGGCTTCAAAATTCCTGACTCAAAGATCGTGCCGCTAAACTACGACCAAAGCATAGAGTTAGGGGAGCTGAAGATATCGCTAAGGGAGGCAAACCACATACCAGGAACAGCTCAGGTTGTCGTAGAGACTACGGACCAACGTATAGTATACACGAGTGACTTCAAAAAACCAGGTGAACGAACACCTATTTTAAGCGCTGACACGCTGGTGATTGACGCTGTTTATGGGGACCCAACATTTCAGAGATCCTTCGATGACTACATAGATGAGGTGCTAACGGACCTCATAAGAGAGTTACTTGCTAAGGGTCCTGTATACGTTTATGGCTATTACGGTAAGGTGCAGGAAGTAATGGATATACTTAGGAGAAATGGCCTAGACGCTCCCTTCGTGCTAAGCCATAAGCAGTACGTACTAGCGAAAGTGGCTGAGAGGTTCGGCATGAACTTCGGAGATTACCTGCACGCCAATTCCAGGGAAGCAGAGGATGTAATGCGTGACGGTTGGTATGTATATTTCACGCATTTAACAGCCTCGAGACGTGCACCTAACGGATTAGGTAATCACGTTTTGCTGAGTGGCTGGGAATTCAGTAGGCCCTTCAAGAGGCTCGGAGGCAGGAGATGGTTAGTTGCCTTCAGTGACCATGCTGACTTCATGGGCTTAGTTAAGTATGTTGAGGAAGCTAAGCCAAAGCAGGTCATAGTCAACGTTCGAAGAAGCACTGCTGGCGAGAAGTTTGGGGGTTACGTAGCAAAGAAACTTGGCGTTAAGGTAAAATTACTCCCTTAGTTCCTCGTACTTAAACTCAACCTGCTCTCTGGATAGGACATCACTTATGCTTAATCCGTACTCTTCCATGAGTATTAGTATGGCTGCTTGAGGCGGTATGATTCCCTTCTCCGTTATTATTGCGTCTATGTATTCCGGTGGCGTAACGTCGAATACAGGATTATACACCTTTACCTGGGGATTAGCCTTTAGCCATTCATCTTCTACTATCTCTCGAGGATCTCTCACTTCAATAGGTACCAATTCTCCTATGACTGTCTGCGGGCTAAACTTGTATGTCTCGGCCGCCACGTAGAGCCTTACCCTAGCTTCCTTCGCAGCTAAGGCTACGAGGGACGTACCTATCTTATTTATCACCGCGCCGTTAGCGGCTATGGTGTCAGCCCCAACAACAACCTTATTCACGCGCTTCATAAAGTACCTCACTGACGAATCAGGTATTAGTATGACGTCAAGCCCAGCATCAGCTAGTGCCTTAGCAGTGATTAGGCCCTGCATCTTCGGCCTAGTCTCCTTAACATATACCTTACTCACCTTACCCTGATTATGGGCTTCCACGATGACCGACACAGCCGCTGTGCTATGGCAGTGAGTCATGATAACGTCTCCGTTCTCTATGCGCTTCGCACCGAGTTCCGCAATCACCTTAACAGCGTTCTTGGAATACTCTATGAATTCCTCCGCAGCCGATACTACAATTTGCTTAGCTTCCTCAACGCTCCCGGGAGACGCTCTGAGTAGCCTAGTCATTACGTATGATATTGCATTCGGTAATGATACTGCGGTGGGTCTTGCGGATTTAACGTATTCAGCAACTTCCTTCATGTAACTTATGAAGTCCTCCACATTATTACCTCTATATTCTTCGGCGGCAATGGCTAATGCTTTAGCTCCTGCTCTGGCGATCCTTCCTGCTCCTCGGATTATCATCGTTCGTATATCTTCCCTTATTTTCCTAACTTCCCTAGGGAGTGTGTTAATATTGAATTCCGTCATAAGCTCCTCACCTCCGAAATGAGTGACTCTATACTAGGGACTTTCGGAGGCCAACCGTATACTTCTTTGATTAGCAGTGGGACAGCTTGAGGAGCTATGAGCCCAACCTCCGTTATTATTGCGTCTATGTATTCCGGTGGCGTAACGTCAAAAAGTGGGGCACGAACTAATACCTTACCAGCTAACTCACTTATTCTGTCCTTAGGAATTATCAGGTTAGCATCGCTCAGTACGACCCCCTCTATTAATTCACCAAAGACTGTTTCCAACCCCATCTTATAGGTGCCAGCAGTAACATAGAGCCTTACTCTAGCCTCCTTAGCTGCAAGCGCTATTGCCGAGGTCCCAACTTTATTAACGACGGCTCCGTTAGCGGCCACAGCATCCGCGCTTACGAAGACCTTACTTATGCGTTTCATCACGAACCGGACGGCGGAATCTACGATGAGCGTAGTATCTATACCTAACTTACTGATCTTAGCGGCCGCTATCTTCCCTTCTCCTATGGGTCGTGACTCAGTGATGTACACGGAGAACTTTATTCCTCTGTCATATGCCTTCTTGAATAGCTCTAATATTGTGCTACTATATGAATGGGTTAGAACAACGTCACCGTCCGTTATCCTTCGGGAACCTAGTGTTGCGACGCATTCCTTCACCATCTCAACACGTTCAATTATCCCGCTAATGATCTTGGGGACATTGCCTACCGCTTCATCAACTCCTCTCTCTTTAGCTAATCGTATGAATTCCTCGAGGAAGTTACGTGTTAAGTTAACCATCACTATGGATGTGGGGCGTGCCTGAATCATTAACGGGATCGCTATCTGAATGAAGTGTGGGAATCCTTCACTACATTTCCCGGCTGCCTCCCTCAGTATATTAAGTACATGATACGCTGCCTCTGTAGAGCCCATTATTTTTCCTTCTCTTAAGTTCCTTGCAATTTTCTCCGCTTTCTTAAGGAACTCGTCGCACCTGGGCTTGCTTTTTCTCAGAGATCATCACCTATACAGAAATATGATATGGAATGTTAATTAAACTATCCAACATTGAATTGTTCTTCTAACTAGCTTGAAAATTATATTCTATTCGCGGGATTACTGCATTTTCTCCTCCTTCACTTGGATGAGCACTTTACATGCTTCAAACCACTTAAGTAGTGCTTGCTTGGGCGGGACTCCTCTGGGTCCTTCGTAAGCGGCATTTAATGTTGCGGCGCAGGTAGCTAGTTTCATGGCATCTACCTCGCTATATCCTAGTATTAGGAAAGCTGTGAAGACGCCTACGTAGGCGTCGCCGCATCCTACAGTTGATGTTGTTTTGTATCCTAGTGCCTCAGGCGGGACGGCGTTTACGTGTATCAGGGTGTTCGATAGGGGATCCGCGAGTAGGGAGCCTTTCTCTCCCCGCTTTACTAGGACCTTCAAACGCTGGTTGACTTCCTGAACATGTTTAATTGCCTCAAGTAGGTTCTTTGATCCCGTCATGGTCAGCAATTCACCTTCATTTGGAGCTAGGTAATTTACTTTCTCTAAGACTGGCTTTAACACCTCTAATCCATGCTTTGACTGTGCTCCTGGGTCCCAAATAATAGTTTTTCCTAGGTCTCTTGCTTTACTGACGAGCTCCAATGCTGTAGGTAATGGCGGATTAGTTATTAGTACATACTGGACAGCCTCTAGGTAAGCGAGTACTTTCTCATCTATTTCTTCCGGGGTGAGTTTAGTGTTTGCGCCGTAGTAACTGTATATTGCTGTGTCTCCGTTCCTGTCCACAGCCACGAAGGCTTGACCTGATTCTACGCCGTCTATAACCCTTATTATGTCCGTTACGATTCCTTCTCTCCTTAACGCATCTATGTGTTTCTTCCCTATGTCGTCATTCCCTACCGCTCCAAAGAAAACCACGGCCTCCTTATCTAGGATCCTCGCTGCCGCGACAGCCGAGTTGCCTCCTGAACCTCCGAGGTACCTGGTCAGCCTCCGCACTACTGTTTTCGGTGGTGCGAACCTATCCACATATAAAGTTACATCGTAATTTAGTGAGCCCACTACCATTAATTTAGGAGCCATAGGAACCCCCTCTGGTGAAATGATAGGCATCAATTCTTGTTAAACTTAACTTAATTGATAATGAAGAGGCCCGCTGGGAGAGGCCCTGATCATTCTGAGCCGTAAAGGCTCTGTCCCGGGCCTCGAGTATACCTTACTTGTTGAGAGTAAAAAGAATTTTATGTTCAGTCATCTGGGGTTTTGCTTAGGACAGATTAATGAAGCGCTCTAACTGGGTTGCTATGTCGCTTAGCCCGTATTTAATCAAGGTTTCCTTCTTAGGTATTCCACGGTTGTCCCATCCTCTGACTTCGTAGTACTTCATGAGCAGCGTGTCGTAGCCTTCTTTGTTTAGCTTGGCTCCAGCTAATGGTCCCTTAGTTAGGGGGTCCTTGAACCAACGCTCTGGTGGATAGTCCATGGACTTACTCCAGCCCATACCCATGGCTACGTGTTCCCTGACCCAGAATGCCCTTATCAGTGAGTATACTCTCTGGGCGAATTCGTGTAGCTCGTCCCAGGTGAAGTCAACGCCTGTTGATGCTCTGATGAAGTTGAGGTAGTAGTCTAGGTCTAGTCCTAACTCAACCCACGGGAGGCGGCACATGACGAAGGACTCGAATAGCGCGCCTCTAATATTTTGCATCCACACAAGCTTCTCTGCCTTCTCTGGCGAGTAATTATCACGCCCCATCTTCAGCTCGAGGGATATGAACCATGCGTCCTTGTGGTGTGCGCCGATACTACACGTACCGTAGGCTAAGGCCATGCCTGGAGCCGCATGGCAGTCGTATGCGGAGATCTCGAGTCCCTTAACGTGCATTGCGTACCTCTCTGAACCCCCGCCGAGCTTTCTTGCAGCCCGCATGGTTCCGTCCGCCAGCAAGTTACCTACTCCTTCCCTATATGCTATCTTGCGTATGAGGTCGGCAGCCGCCTTGTAATCGCCCCACTCTATCCTGTCGTCCTTGCTGAGCAGGTTATTCTCTGAGGCTTCCATGGCGAACCCTATTACCGAGCCCGTGCTTATAGTGTCGATACCCATGTCATCCACGATATCATTGAGGTGAGAAACCCTGTCAATACCTGTTATGCCTAGGTTCGAGCCTAGCATCGCGACATTCTCATAGTCAGGCTCGGCTACTTTCTCCTCACCATTCACAATGTACTTCACATAATTACGGCAAGGCATATTGCAGAACGGGCAGGCCTCCGTAGAGACCTTTATCTTCTCCATCGCGTCGCCCGATATACTCTCGAACCCGTCGAATACTCCTTCGCGGAAGTTGTATGTTGGTAGGACAGAGTTTTTCTGCGACCACACAATAGTCATCATGGTGCCTTGCCTAGTCCAGAAGTCATAGTTTGGTGCCTCCTTGAGTTTCTTATATGCTTCCGCGCCGAGCTTACTGAGTGTTTGCTTATCAGCGGGCCCAGGAAGGGATTCACCCTCGAATATTATTGCCTTAACTTTCTTTGACCCAAGTACTGCACCCATTCCCGGACGTCCTCCGGAACGCCCATGCTCGCTAATCACGGTCGCGTAAAGTACCTTGTTCTCACCTGCTGGACCTATGAAGAGGGCTGCGAGATTCTTGCCAAATTGCTTCTGAAGCCTGCGCTCCGTTTCATGAGTCCCTAACCCCCATAAATCATCGGCAGGTAAGAACTCCACACCCTTTGATGTGATCTTTAACGTTACGGGTTTTTCTGAAGCACCCTTAAGCACTACTGCGTCGAATCTGCATTTTCTCATTTCGACCGCCGCCCGCGTCCCTATGTTCCCGTCGCCATACCCCAGCGTCAACGGTGACTTTGACGCTATGATCATTTTACCGGAAGAGGGTAGTGGGAACCCAGTCAGCGGACCTACAGCGAGTATTACGTGGTTTTGTGGCGAGAACGGGTCTATCCCTGGCTCGTTTAGATCCCAGAGAAGCTTAGCAGCTAACCCTCTCCCACCAATGTACTTACGCAGGAAATCACTGCTTAATTCTTTCAAATTTGATTCCTTCTTAGTCAAATCTATGTAAAGTAGTCTTCCACTCCAACCGTGCGAGGCTGAACACCCATAGACTTAATTTCACGCCTAGATTAATGAATGTTATACTCCGAAATCCTTATGAGGATCACAGTAGTGATATTGGGGGAACTGAAAACATGGCTAAGCTTAAGACCAAGCTCGTATCATGGGATGATGTAGTTGCTTGGTCCCGTGGTCTCGCCAAGAAAGTTTACGAGTCTGGATATAAACCTGACATCGTGGTGGCTGTGGCTCGGGGAGGGTTTGTCCCTGCTAGATTAATATGTGATTTCCTGCTGATAGATAACTTACTCTCAATACAGTCCCAGCACTGGACGGAAGCTGCTAAAGCGGAGGACAGAGCGGTAATAAAGTTCCCGTATAAGATCGACTTGAGCGGTCGTAAGGTTCTCCTAGTAGATGACATTGTTGATACAGGAGAGTCTCTAGCTTTAGCAAGGAATTATATCTATGATAACTGGAATGCGAAGGAAGTAAGGATAGCTGTCCTGCAGTGGATCTCATCAGTTGCTAAATTCAAGCCAGACTACTACTTCATGGAGGTTAAGGAGTGGGTCTGGTTCCAGTATCCGTGGACGAGGTTAGAAGATACTTTCCAGTTATTCAAGAGGATCTTGAAGGAGGAAGGCAAGTATAAGAGGGAGTGGACGTACGAGGAGCTTGTCGCTAAGTTCATGGAGTGGTATGAGCTAGACGTGGGGAGTGAGTACTTCAGGGAGGCGATAGAGCTTCTGGTGAGGTATGGTCTCCTCAGGAAGATTGGTGACAAGTACCTAATACCCTAGTAAAGATTAAGTGGTGACTTTCACTTCAGTAAAGCTTTGAGATTAATCTAGGCAGACGTATTTAGTGCCCTAAGCCTTTCCTCAGCAACACGCCCTGCGTCCACTAGTACTTGATTCGCCTCCTCATTAACATGGATGGTATATGTCCTAGTTTCAGGGAGGTATGTGAGTAGGTCTCCTGCTCGTTCAATTATGTCTTCAACTATTAGTGAGATATCGGGTATTCCTTCACTCATGCTCTTAACGTTGCTAAGCACTTCCTTAATAAGGGCTATCTCCTTTACCGTGACATTAAGTAATCCCAGAGTATCGAGCTTAACAATCATTATCTCAAAGATTGCTTCGATCCTAGTTATTACTTCCAGTGCTTTTTTATACATCTCTATATTCCTAAGGATCTCCCTCCTTAGTGCAGGGTCTTCTACATACTTTAGGCGTTCCATGTAATTCAAGATCTTATTCTCGAGCCTACTCCTGTAATAGTATGCACGCCTATGCAATTGCTTCAAATCAATTATTAATTTAGCAACCTCCCTACGCATCGTCGACCTATCAACCTTTCTTCTCCCGAAGAACACCCTCATCCCTAGGAAACAACTTCGGCGATAACCACATAAAAACCCTATGCCTAATGCCACCTAACCCATAGCCCATTACCGTATTAAGTATGGAGGTGCGGCAATCCTTATAACCCCTAACAATTAACCTAAACATGGTCCCCCGGTAGCTCAGCGGTAGAGCGCCCGGCTGTAGTCAGCCCCGGAGGGTACATACTGGCAAACCCCCAGGTGGGGCCCTCCGGCAGAAACCGGGCGGTCGGGGGTTCGAATCCCTCCCGGGGGACCACACCACTTTAAGTGTTTCCAAAGGATTCTCGGCAGTATTCAAGAGCGTCAAGTAACTCTTTCCGAGATCTTAAGTCGGTTAATAGGGATCTTAAGGATTCTACAACGGCTCTCGCAACGTCAGTTTTCCTTCGTACTCCAGGCAGTAAAGCTTCTGGGTAATCCAGAGGTCTAATTGCTTCATAAATACCTTCAGCTATCTTGAAGTAATTCACTGCTGTGTTAAAGTCATCTCTACTCACTGATTCTAGGGTGAGTCTCTTAAGCTCGCCAACGACGTCAAGCAGCCCCTGAAGGTAGGATACCGGATCGGTGCCTAGTTCTGCTATTGACGGTACCTTACTACGCACTGCAACATCGTAAAGTATTCGTGCCTCAACATACTCGGCCTCAGCATTGAACACTAGCCCCGTAAACCTAAGTTCTGGGAAGTTCTTGAGGATTGATGAAAACTCCTTGAATAATTCGCTCATTTTTTCAAGGTGCTGTGTCGCCTCATTGATTTTCCCACTATGTAACGACGTTATGACATAACCTGACTCCCTAATAATGTCCCTGCTAATCCTTATGATGTGTTCGCGTACTTCATCCCGCCTCCTAAGTACCTCATCGGCCTCCCGCACATTGTTCCAAATAGCCTCGATCATACTCTGTGGGGACTTAACTGACATATTTTTACCCTCCTCGCTAATCTCCTGTGAGGAGGGAAATTAACTGCAATGTTAATGTGCTATACTACTAACTTGCGGGTACGCTATGAGTAGCGTAGAGAATTAAATTGAATTGATTAGAAGCAGTATGGGGAAAAAGTTTTCCTCTTTTAACAGGGAAGGAAACCCCGCCTGCTTAACCCTCTGGGTAGTCGTCGGGTACCTTAGCGCGGAAGTACTTGCCTGTCTCGGGGCTCTTAAATAGCCCTATCTTAACGCCCTTCCTACCGCGAGGAGCTAGTGTCCATACCTTCTCGGGCACGAGCTCGACTTCCTTCCCAGTGGTTGGGTCCTTAACCTTGACGGCCTTCTTCTTGGCCATGGTGTCTCACCATTACTATTATGGTATATTGAGGTAGTTAAGAATTACTTGAAACCTTCACGTTTTTAACGGGCTAATAATGAATAATTCCTTCAAATATTCTGAAGTAATACTTCCCAGTATTAAGGAGTCCCTCTTTAATTAACACCGCTCTAATAACTACGTCTAAGAGATTTCGAGAGATAATTTACTACGTGCATACAGATTTTATAGCTTAACGGTTTCTTAGAAATCTAGTGAGCAAGTAAGTTTGGACGTTAAGTCCTCCCAATTAAAGATTTAAATCAATAGATTTTAAACCCCGCGAGTAAGCAAGGTGGGGTTGACCTTAATGACGAAGGGGGTGATCTTCCTAGACGTCGACGGCACCCTTACTGAGGATAGGCGTACTAGTAATCTGGATCCTGCAGTGATTCTTTATCTTCGTGTCCTCAGGTCTAACGGCTATAAGGTAGTGTTAATTTCAGGGAATTCTCTCCCAGTGCTTAGGGGACTCTCCATATACTTAGGGATTGGCGGGGAAGTCATCGCGGAGAATGGTTGCGTAATGTACACTGATAGGATAATACAGGTCTGCAACGAATGTAAGGAGTCGGAGGACGCTAAGGAATACCTAATCAGGAATTCTGGCGGGATCTTCAGAGACACTTGGCAGAACATGTTTAGGTTATGTGACAAGGCGGTTAAGTGGCGTGGCATAGATGGGCGTAAGGCTCTGAAGCTTGCAAAGGAGACTTTACTTAAGGGCGGGTTCGACCTAAGCAAACTCCACGTATCATCAAGCGGGTACGCTATACATGTCCATCCTAGGGAGTGTGGGAAGGATGCGGGCATCAGGGCGTACTTGAAGTACTACGGAATAAGCCGAGACCTAACGTACTGTGTGGGTGACTCCGTCACAGACTTACCTATGAGAAACGAATGCAATGTGCTCGTAGCCGTAGGTAACGCAGATGATGAACTAAAGGCTGTTGCCGACATAGTAACAAAGAACGGCTCCTCAAAGGGCTTCATTGAGTTCGCTAAATACTTGATCCGTTTTCAGAGATGAAAGTAAGTAAAGCTTAAATTTAACCACACAAATCCACGACCTGGGGCCGGGGTAGCTCAGCCGGTAGAGCGCCGGGCTGTTAACCCGGTGGTCGGGGGTTCGAGTCCCCTCCCCGGCGCCACCTTGCTTAAATTTCTAAGTTATTCACAGTATATGAGGCTAGGCGTCGGAGCACGTGTGGTTTCCACGCTTAGTTAACAGTTATCCCTGTCTGCACCGCCTTGTAAGTCCTCATCAACTGCTCAAGTGGGGCAGTGTACTTGACTATGGGCCTTACCGTTAACCTTCACGTACTTGTAAGCGTAGAGCTTACCCTTAACGCGCTTAATTATGGAACCTAAAGTAGCGCTCCTTTTTAAGGTTAGGATAGTTTTTCTTTTGCTCTCACACTTTACGTGTAATGATGTTACTGGAATAGCTATTAGGGAGTTAAATCTATTTTAGTGTCTAGCACCTTATACACCGCGTGATGGATGCCCAGATGTTAGCGGGTGTTAGGTATGGGTAGAGTCGGGGTGCTGAGGGGGCAATATAACCCACACGAAGTGGAGTCCGAGATAATGAAGTTCTGGGACTCTGGGAGGATCTACGAGATTATTAAGGAGCTTAATTCGAAACGCACTAAATACTTTAGATTTATTGATGGTCCTCCCTACCCCTCAAGCGGTTTACCCCACGTGGGTACTAGCTGGAATAAGGTATTGAAGGACTCCATACTGAGGTACCGTAGGTTAAGGGGTTACCGAGTAAAGGATCAACCAGGCTATGACTGTCACGGGCTACCCATAGAGGTTGCTGTGGAGAAGAGAATAGGTACTAGGAGTAAGAAAGACATTGAGGAGAAGGTAGGTGTCGATAAGTTCATAGAACTATGTAAAGCCACAGTTCTTGAGAACGTTAAATCCATGACTTACTGGTTCAAGAACTTAGGAGTATTCATGGATTGGGATAACCCTTACCTTACGCTACGTGATGAATACATAGAGGCCGGCTGGTGGCTAATAAAGAAGGCTGATGAGGAGGGTCTACTCGTCAATGAGAAGAGGGTTGTTTACTGGTGTCCCAGATGCTCAACAACGCTTGCCGAGTATGAAGTGGAGTACAAGGAACTCACGGATCCCTCAATATACGTAAAGTTCCGGGTAGTTGGTTCCGAGAACGAGTACTTACTAATATGGACGACCACACCGTGGACGTTACCTGCAAACACCTTCGTCATGGCACATCCCGACGCAACGTATGTCAAGGTCAAGGTGGGTAACGAGGTGCTGATCCTAGCTAAGGATAGGCTGGAAGCAGTAATGAGTGAAGCAGGAATAAGCGAGTATGAAGTGCTGAGCGAGTTAAAAGGGAAGGAGTTGAAGGGAATGAAGTATGAGCACCCCCTCCGGGGGGTCGTCCCGGTTCAGGAGATTCTCAGTAAATACCATGAGGTGGTGCTCGCACCTGAATTCGTGACTATGACTGAAGGTACAGGCTTAGTTCACGCAGCCCCAGGCCACGGATTCGAGGACTTTACGGTCGCGCAACGTATAGAAATAGGTGACATAATCTCGCCAATAGACGATGAGGGCTGCTTCACCGAAGAGGCAGGTAAGTACGCTGGTAAGTACGTGAAGGATGCTAACCCAGAAATAATAGAGGATCTCAGACATGCGGGTGCCCTGCTTCATGAGGGGATCATTAAGCACAGGTATCCGATATGTTGGCGCTGTAAGTCGCCCGTGGTACTGAGGACTAAGGAGCAATGGGTACTCAAGATAACCAAGATGAAGGAGAAGTTAATTGAAGAGGTCCGCAAAGCGCGATGGGTCCCTGAATGGGCCCTTAACAGGATAATGAACATGCTGGAGAACCTACAGGACTGGGTCCTAAGCAGGCAAAGGTACTGGGGGACACCGCTCCCAATATGGGTTTGCCCTAACGGGCACAGGCTAGTGATCGGAAGCGTTGATGAGCTACTGAAGTATGGAGGAAGGAAACCTAAGGAACTACACAGGCCCTGGATTGACGAGGTCATCCTTAAGTGCCCAGTCTGCGGCAAGGAGATGAGGCGCATTCCTGACGTCATAGACGTCTGGTTTGACAGTGGCATAGCTTTCTACGCTAGCGAAGCTCACCCAGGCAAGATTGAGAATCCCGAGGACGTAGTGGCTGACTTCATAACGGAGGGCCACGACCAGACGAGAGGCTGGTTCTTCAGCTTACTACGTGCCGGCGTACTAGGGTTTGGGCGCGTACCTTACAGAACAGTGCTGGTGCACGGATTCGCCCTGGATGAGAGCGGCAGGGAGATGCATAAGAGCCTAGGCAACTACATAGGGACAGACGAGGTACTAGCGAAGGTAGGTAGCGACGTATTCAGATTCGCCGTACTCCAAAACACCGTGTGGGAGGATCTAAGGTTCTCATGGAAACTACTGGAGGAAGCCAAGAGAGACTTGTCAGTAGCGTGGAACGTGTTTGTTTTCGCATCAACATACATGAACCTAGACAGCTATGATCCAACTAAGCATGGAATTGACCAGTACCTCAATCACCTGAGGATAGAGGACCGTTGGCTACTCTCCAGACTTAACACCCTAATAAATGAAGTCACTGAGGCCATGGAGGAATACAGAGTACACGACGCTGTCAGAGCACTCAAGCACTTCATAGTTGAGGACGTAAGTCACTGGTACGTGAGGCTCATTAGGCCTAGAGTCTGGGTTGAGGAGAACACCCCAGACAAGATGGGGGCCTACGCAACCCTCTACCACGCCCTGAAGTCGTGGTTAATAATGGCGGCGCCCATAATACCGTTCTTTACAGAGAAGATATATCAGGAATTCATAAGGCCAGCAACGCCCGATGCCCCGCCCTCAATACATATGCTTGAATGGCCAGCGCCAAGGGAAGAACTCACTGACAATGAACTAGAGCAAGAGATGAATGTGATAAGAGAGATAGCTGAGGTGGCAGCAGCAGCGAGAATGAAGGCAAAACTAAAGCTTAGACAACCAGTCAAGCGCGTAATAATGTACACCAGCAACGACAACATAGTGAGCATTGTGAGGAAGCATGAGGAACTCCTCCGCAACCTCCTCAATACGCGTGAAGTTCTAATCAAGGAACCCAGCGAGGTTAAGGAAGTCATTCAATATAAGGTAGAGCCAAAATACTCCATACTAGGACCCAAGTACAGGAAACTTACAAAGCAGATAGTGGATTACGTACTAAAGAATCAAGTGGATGTAGCTAAGGACATAATAACGAGAGGCAAACACGAAACAAAAATAAGCAACGCCACAGTAGTGCTGACACCAGAGGAACTAAACATAATACCAGTACAAGCCGCAGGCTACGCAGTACAGGAAGCAAGCTGGGGAAGCCTCGCAATAGACACACAACTCACAGAAGAAGAAATAGCGGACGGGCTAGCCAGGGACATCATACGCAGAATACAGAC